>CAMDKO010000004.1 GCA_945901155.1 Pedobacter schmidteae | reverse complement strand
TTGATAAAAGCAGGATCTTCTATGGAAAAGGTGTTAAAGGTAAATGTATATCTGAATGATTTTGCTGATTACAAGGGCATGAATGAGGTATACAAAGGCCGTTTTGGAAGTAAGCCACCGGCTCGAACTACAGTTGCTGTTGCAAAAGGTGGTATTCCTGGAGATTCTATAGTTGAAATGGATGTAATTGCTTATATATGAATTCAAAAATTGTCCGCTCTTCTATGCTCCTCATAGTATGGACCTTACTGTGTGTTTCATCAGTCCTTTATGCTCAGAATTATGATATACTTCTCAAGGGCGGCCATCTGATCGATCCCAAGAACAAAATCAATGAAAAAATGGATGTCGCCATTAGTCAGGGCAAAATAATTCGTGTTGCATCAAATATTCCACCTACTTCTGCAAAAAAGGTGATTGATGTAAGTGGTTTATATGTTGCACCAGGGCTTATAGATATTCACGTGCATGTATTTGCCGGTACAAACAAAGAGCAACTCACTATGGATGGTCCTAATTCTCTTCCTCCAGATGGCTTTACATTGAAAAATGGAGTGACCACTGTGGTAGATGCAGGAAGTTCAGGCTGGCGGTCATTCCCTTTGTTTAAAAAGAATATTATTGATCAGTCTATAACGCGGGTTCTCGCCTTCTTGAATATAGTAGGCGATGGAATGGGTACTAATGAACAGGATTCAACTGACATGAGCCCAAGAATGGCAGCCCGCTTCGCTGAATATTATAAAGATTATATTGTAGGATTTAAGGTTGCGCATTACAATGGATTGCAGTCCATTCCGGTGGATAGTGCGGTTATGGCCGGTAAGCTTTCAAACAGGCCTGTAATGATTGATTGGAGAGGTTTGCCGCCATCAAATTCACTTGAGAATCTTTTGATGAAACACCTGCGTCCGGGCGATATTTTAACCCATATGTATCATGCGGGAAAGCGGTCGCCATCCTCACCGTTTTACAAGGAAGCTTTGGTAGATCAAAATGGGAAGGTTAAACAATATGTTTTCGATGCACAGAACAGGGGAGTGATTTTCGATTTAGGTCATGGCGGCAACGGCTTTGTATACTCTCAGGCAATACCTGCTCTTAAACAGGGTCTTTATCCAAATTCTATCAGTTCAGATTTACATTCAGGGAATATGAATGCAGGTATGAAAGATATGAATAATATCATTTCTAAATTTCTGAATATGGGGATGCCTCTTTACGATATAATTTTAAAGTCTACCTGGAATCCTGCACAATATATCAAGAGAGTAGAGCTCGGACATTTAAGTGTTGGATCTGAGGCAGATATTGCTGTATTAAGTCTAAAAAAAGGCGATTTTGGTTATATTGATGCTCATGGATTTGTTATGAAGGGAGCGCAAAAGCTGGAAACCGAATTAACCATACGAGCCGGAAAAGTTGTGTGGGATTTAAATGGACGCGGTGCCATGAATTTGGAATGAATTAGAGTTTTATTGAAGAAAAAAAGATAGCGTATAAAAAATTGTTCATATAACATTTTATTGAAATCATGAAACGTAGAGATATAATTAAGGGTTTGACCTTGCTCCCTTTTGCTTCAAGTGCATCAGAACTGAAGACTGAAGTTTCTCAGAATAAAAATGGATTTGCATTTTTATCTGGAGTATCAAAAACTCCTGATACCGAACTGGCCGAAAGAGGTCACAAAATTCTTAAATCTATTGGGGTTGAGCCTTTTATTAATTGCAAAGGCACGAATACAATTATGGGCGGTTCGGTAGCTAGGCCAGAAGTAAGGCTGGCGATGGATGCAGTCTCTACGCTCAATGTACAGATGGATGAATTGGTAGAAGGAGTTGGAAAGCGTCTTGCAGCGTTAAGTGGTGCTGAGTGGGGTCTGGTGACCTCAGGTGCAGCTGCCGGAATCAAGCTCTGTACTTTTGCATGTTTATCGGGTGGTAATCCCGAAAAATTGGTTCGGATGCCTGATCTTACTGGATTTGAAAAAACAGAAGTAATCATTCCAACAGCTTCACGCACGGTTTATGATCAGGCCATCAGAAGCACAGGAGCTAAAATCATAATGGTTGATAGCGAAGATGATCTCAGAAAGAAAATTGGTCCGCAAACTGCGATGATCTATATTGATGCAGAGAAAGAATCCTTTTTACCCCTAGAGATCATTTCCAAAATTGCAAAACCTTTAAATGTTCCGATTTTTGTGGATGCCGCAGCGCATATACTTACATTTCCAAATGTGCATTTGTCAAGAGGTGCAGACGTGGTTGCCTTCAGTGGAGGAAAGGGTCTTAAGGCACCTGGCAGTTGTGGGCTTTTATTAGGAAGAAAAGATTTGCTAATGTCTACATGGCAGGCAGCAGCTCCGCATCATGGTCCAGGACGTGATAATAAAGTAGCACGTGAAGAGCATATCGGTATGCTTGCAGCAGTAGAAACTTGGGTCCAAATGGATCATAAAAATGAAATGCAAAACTGGGTAAACTGGCTGGAGTACATTGGTAAGCAGGCTGCAACAGTAAAAGGGGTTAGTTTCCGTATCAGAATGCCTGATCCTAAATTAATTCATCATGTTACTCCTTATTTATTCATTACCTGGAATCCCGATGAGCTTCATGTTACAGGCCAGGAGGTATCCGAAGAATTAGGTAATACCTTTCCAAGGGTGGGGGTTGCAATATATAAAGATGAACCCGGCTTGACTGGCATCAGTTTGGTTGGATACATGATGGTTCCAGGAGATGACAAATTAGCCGCTTCTAGAATCAGGGATGTCATTGCAAGGAAAAGAAGTCTCAAGCCAATTGTAACAATGAAAGCCCCATCCGTAAATATGCTGGGACGCTGGGATCTTGAAGTGCAGTATTATAATAGCCTGGATAAGCAACATTTATTTATTGACCAGCAGGAAGGGAATTATTTCTCAGGAGTGCATAGATCTGATTTTTCGGAGCGTGAAATAAATGGCACAATTGAGGGAAATGAGATAAAGATGCAAAGTACTTGGGTAATTCCGGGTGATAGGATTCAAACCACATTCAAAGGTACAGTTAATGCTGAAACATTTTCTGGGGATATTGATATGCATGAATTTCTTTCTGCTAAATTCAGCGCCAAAAGAGCTAAATCTGAAATTGTCAAAAAGCCTGTAATTTATCCAAATGGAAGGCCACAGGGAGGGAATTTTTTAATTTAGGTTCTTTGAATGGTATTGAATTGCACAAATTCAGATCTTTTTTAGATATTATTTTTTGTTTTTCAAAAACAGCATGATGTTTTTATTAATATTCTGTTGTTTAATTAATACTATATTAATACTATATTAGTATTTAATAAAAAAAAATATCTTGAATTACAATTCTTCAACTGATAAAGAATTATTGGAATATCTGAAAAACGACAGCCAGGAAGCGTTTACAGAGATCTATAATAGATATTGGAAACAGTTACTTTCTGTTGCATATATTTTTTGCAAGGATAAATCTGTTTCACAGGATATTGTTCAGGAGATCTTTGCCAAATTATGGAGTAGACGAGCTGAACTGGATATCGAATACCTAAATACTTATCTTGCCTCCGCTGTCAGATTTTCAGTATTTAAACTTATTTATAAGCAGAAAAGAAGGCTAGAAATTGAATCTCAGAATTCCGAACTTGAATTATCGACACTCACAGAAGAGCAAATTGATGCCCGGTTTATTCAGGAGTATATCAATAAAGTAGTTGAACAACTGCCAGAAAAATGTAGAATAGTGTTTAATCACAGTCGTAGCTGTGGCCTTTCAACCACTGAAATTGCAATTGAGCTTGGTATTTCCAAAAAAACAGTAGAAGGGTACCTCACTAAAGGATTAAAAACCATTCGGTTAAACCTTAGGAATGCAATGAACCTTTTTTAGGTTAAATAAATTATCTCAACTATTTTTTGTTTTTTTTAAGGGTACTAGGCAACTTATGGCACTATATAGTATATACGCCAGAAGCTATAATGAATATACGACAAGTAGAAATCAGTAAACTAGTTGAAAAGTACCTGCATGACACCGCTACCAAGGAAGAAACTGAAAAGCTATTTCTATGGTATCGATCTGAAATGAATGCAGATTCACATTGGGATTTAGATGCTTTTGAGGATGAAGAGGACCTGAAATTATTTATTTTATCTAAAATAGATGCTCCTGATTTAATTGAAAAACAAGCACCAGTATATCGTAAATTTTATTATTTAGTCTCAGCGGCTAGTCTTGCCATTTTTATGGCAATTGGTTTGTATTTCTATACTAACAATGATCAGATGTATGTCGCTCCTACTACTGTAAAAAAAGCTGTCAAGCAAAAGGCAATTGATATTCAGCCTGGTACAAATAAAGCGATTCTTACACTTTCTGATGGAAAGAAAATCATTCTTGACGATTCGCAAAACGAAGTTGTGATTAACGATGGTGGAATAAAAGTTCATAAGAATGCAAAAGGCATTATCGAGTATACACTCAATAGACTAGGAAAGGAGCATTCATTAACTGGTAAAACTGAAGTTCAAACAGGATATAACACCATTCAGACCCCTATTGGTGGTAAATTTCAATTAACTCTTGCAGATGGCAGTAAAGTATGGCTGAACTCTGCATCTTCTTTACGATTTCCTGTTTATTTTTCTGGAGACAATCGAACGGTTGAGTTGAAGGGAGAGGCATACTTTGAGGTTGCAAAGACCCAAAATAAAAAGTTTACGGTTCGCTCAGGAAATCAGACTGTTGAGGTGCTAGGTACTCATTTTAATATCAACGCCTATTCTGATGAGCCGGTTATAACAACTACACTGATTGAAGGAGCTATTAGGGTTGTTGAATTAAATACTCAAAAATTTCAAATACTTAAACCTGGTGAACAATCAAAGGTTCATAACGATATTAAGATTCAAAAAAAAGATACTCAGGCTGATATAGCTTGGAAAGATGGTTACTTCTATTTTGAAAATTCAAGTATCGAAACAGTAATGCGACAGTTGGGAAGGTGGTATGGAATTACTGCCAGATATGAGTCTGTTTTGCCTCAACAGCATTTTGAAGGCGCCATATCAACTAATCTGACGCTGTTGGAAGTGTTGGAAATACTTCAAAAAAGTAATGTCCACTTTAGTCTCGAAGGGAAGGAGGTGGTTGTTATGCCTTAAACTTGAAAAGTAGAAGGCAGAAAAAAACCAGAAGCGTTGACGCGCTCCTGGCATAAGCCTGGTCTTCTAATAAAAAATATTGAGTTAGATTATTGATCACCAAACAAATCAAATTTATGAATTTATTTACCAAAGCAGAAGGCTGTTTAGGTCATGTCACAACAATTGACCTAAAGCCGACAATTCCTGGTGAAATTCAATACGTTAAGTATTGTAAAAGCCAGTTGATTTCATCAAATTCAATTTTTCTTGTCATGAAGCTGACATTCATTCTTCTTTTTGCCTTAATCTTTAATGTTCAGGCAGAAGGATATTCTCAAAAAGTTACGTATAGTGGCGAAAATGTTACGATTGAAAAGGTATTTTCATCCATTAAGAAACAAACAGGTTATGGATTTTTCTTTCAGAAAGAATTAATCAGGTTAGCAAAACCTGTAACTATTAATGCAGTTAATGAAGACCTTTCAGAGGTTTTAAATTCTGTATTTAAAGATCAGCCTTTAGAATTCAGTATTCAGAATAAAACAATTCTGGTATTAAAAAAGACTTTTCCCATTATGATTCCTGGAAGCAATTTGGTTAATATATCAGAATTGCTAGAAGTGAAAGACATTGTAGTCAAAGGTCAGGTTTCTGATGCTAGTGGCGAAACATTGCCAGGGGTAAGTATAAAACTAAAGGGTACTAATATTGGTGCCACCACTGATGTTGATGGACGATTTACCATCAATGTTTCTGATAAAAATAGCATACTTGTCTTTACTTACATTGGCTATGTCACTCAGGAGCAAACTGTGAATGATCGTACCACCCTGAATGTAAAAATGGAAGCTGCTAATACTGCTTTAACCGAAGTAGTAGTTACAGCATTTGGACTTTCCAGACAGAAAAAAGCATTAGCTTATTCTGTAACCGAAGTAAAGGGTGAGGAGTTCACAACATCTCGTGAAAATAATATTGCAAATGCTTTTTCAGGCAAAGTAGCGGGGGTTAACGTAACTGGTATGGCTTCTGGCCCTGGTGGTTCTAGCCGTGTTATTATTAGGGGAAACGGTTCGCTTAGTGGAAATAATCAACCATTGTATGTGGTGAACGGTATGCCAATAAGTAATATTGCTCGTGCGCAGGCACAAGGAGAGGGTGCAACTATATTAGATCGTGGAGATGGTATTTCATCAATCAATCCAGATGATATTGAATCAGTCAATATTTTAAAGGGTGGACCAGCTGCAGCTCTTTATGGAAGTCAGGCTTCAAACGGTGTCATATTAATTACTACTAAAAAGGGAGCGGTTCAAAAAGGGATCGGTGTTGAAATTGGTAGTAATTTTACGGTTGGAAGTCCTTCGATGTATCCTGATTTACAATATGAGTATGGTCAAGGTTTAGATGGAATAAAACCATTAACTCAAGCACAATCAATCAGTTCTGGTCGATTATCATTTGGTGCCAAAATAGATAATGCAGTAGGTGGCTACGTACAATTTGACGGCAATGCGAGTAGGCCTTACAGTGCAGTTAGCGTAAAACAAAACTGGCAAAATTTTTACAGGCCAAGCACCAATCTTACCAATAACGTAGCATTCTCTGGAGGAAACTCATCTGCACTTGTTTATCGTTTGGGTATATCTGATTTAAGAGCAAATGCTTTAGAGCCTGGCTCAAGTTATAAAAGACAGTCAGCTAACCTAGATGTACGCTCTGAACTTGGTAAAAAAATTATCATTGAAACTACATTCCATTATAATTCGGATCAGGGTACAAACAGACCAGGTAATGGCTATGCAGATAATACCACCTCATGGGCTACTAATTTGCTTGCCAATACGGTTGATATTAGAAATCTAGCTCCTGGCTATGATGCTAATTTTAATGAGGTACAATGGCAACAGGTTCCTGAAGCTCAAAATCCATATTTCGTAATCAACCGAATGGGGAATACCGATAAAAAGAATCGTTTCATGGGACAGGCAAGTATTCAGTATAATTTGCTGAAAAACCTCTTTGTAAAATTGAACGGGATGAGAGATATGGATCGTTTTGAATCAATGGATTATATGCCTTTTGGTACTGCTAAAAGACCTAAAGGTTTATTCAATTCAGGAACATCGTTCAATACAAAATCAACTGCTCAATTATTGGTCAATTACAATGCCACATTCCTGACGAATTTTCAGGTAACCGCAATGGCTGGTGCTAGCATTGATAGAAATGTTTTTAACTCTACTTATAATGGAGGATCAGAGTTCATTGTTCCTAATTTTATAAGCTTTTCTAATTTAGCTCTTCAAACAGCAAATATTGGATTCAGTTCATTTGGTCAAAACTCTGCTTTCGGATCAGCAGAATTGAGCTATAAGGGAATATTCTATTTAAATGGTACTGCAAGACAAGATTGGTTTTCTACTTTGAATCCAGGCAAGAATTCTATTCTGTATCCGTCTGTAGGAGCAAGTATAATTCTGTCGGATGCTATAAAGTTGCCATCCTTGATAAGCTTTGCTAAACTTAGAGCCTCATACGCTCAGGTGGGAGGTGCTACTGTAAGCCCTTATCAGATTAATCAAGCCTACGGTTTTCAACAAGGCGGACATCTTGGTCAGCCCGTTCAAACTACCTCTTCAGCATTATCTAATCCTGATTTAAGACCATTGACATCAACAACTTATGAGGGTGGTGTCGATATTCAATTTCTTAAAAATCGCTTAGGTCTAGATTTTACGTACTATAACCGTAAAACAACGGATGATATTTATAGTACAGCCATTGCTTCTTCATCTGGATACACCTCTGCCTTATTAAATGTGGGTGAATTGAGTAATAAAGGAATAGAGGTTTTATTAACCGGACAGCCCATTAAATCTACTAAGTTCAATTGGGATGTGAGTGCTAATTATGCGTATAATAAAAGTACAATTGAAAAACTTTCATCAGGCTTGACTCAAATTGCGGGTGTTCAAATTGGAAGGCCGTTTAATACTCTTCGTGGTAGAACTTATTTAGAGAATGCCAGCGGACAACGTGTTTTCAATAAATTAAGTGGATATGAGGTTCAGAGTCCGGAAGTTGAATATGGTTCAGGTGTTCCTCCACATACCATGGGATTAACCAATAATTTCAGGTATAAGAATTTTGCATTCAATTTCTTGATTGATGCAAAATTTGGGAATATTGTACAATCTGGACTTAGCAGGTATCTTTATCGTTTTGGTTTATCTAAAAATACACTTCCAGGAAGAGGGCCAGCGGGCTTAACTCTTTCAGGTGTTGATCAGGCAGGTTTACCATATACTAAAACATGGAAAGAAGCTGAAGTTGATACGTATTATAATAACCAGGCCTCTATTAGTCCTTTAACTACATCTGTATTTGATGGCGACTTTATTAAGTTAAGAAGCGTGGTCTTGAGTTATAATCTGCCGGTTAAGAAACTAAAGTTTGTTAATCTTCAATCAGCCAATTTTTCATTGGTGTCTCGTAATTTGGCTATTATTCACAAGAAAATTACTGACTTTGACCCAGAATCTGCTTACACAATTGGTAATGATCAAGGTGGATCCTCTAACACAATTCCTAGGACCCGTGATATTGGCTTTAATTTAGTTGTGAAATTTTAATTCTCATCACCTAAAATTTTGAATATGAAACTTAATCGAATTAACAAAATAGTTGCTTTTTTTACAATGGTTATTGTTCTTACAGCTTGCACAGATGAGTTGGCAAAATTGAACAAAAATCCAAATGCGTACGAAGAAGTCAACCCTAAATTTCTGTTTACCAGAGCCCTGTTAACACAGGCAAATCTGAATCCAAGTGGAAATCGTTTTAATATTATGCAACAGTTGCAACAAGAGGCTACCTATAGCGAGGTAACAGCACCCGGCGACAAATATTTTGCTGAAGGAAGTGTAAGAGGCAATTGGAACGCATTTAGCGGATGCTTAAAGGATATTAATCTGGTTATTGATGCATCGAGTAAAGATCCTAATAATGTCAATCTGAGAGCTGTAGCCAGAATATGGCGTGTCTACATTTATCATCAATTAACTGATTTATATGGTGATATTCCATATTCTGAAGCTAATAAGGGTCTTAGTGGGGCTTACACTCCAAAATATGATATCCAAGCTGATATCTTTAAAAATATGGTTGTTGAACTGGATGAGTCTGCAAAAGCACTTGATGCATCTAAAACTACCTATGGTAGTTCAGATTTGATCTATAGCGGAAATACAAGCAGCTGGAAACAATTTGCCTATTCTTTAATGTTGCGCATAGGAATGCGTTTATCTAAAATTGACATGGCAGAATCTACCCGGATTGTAAAACTTGCAATTGCTGGCGGCCCGATTACAACCGCTGGTGCCTTGGCAAAAATACCGTATGCTGATGGTGCCTTAACCAGAAATCCACTTTCTGATCATGCACGGATTTTGGATTATGTAGATGGACAAAATCCATTGAATGTTCAGGGATCTAAGATGTCAAAAAGATTGATTGATCATTTGAAAGGAAATTCAACTACAACTAAAGATCCTCGACTCAATGTGATGTCAATTCTTTGGGTTAAACAAGCAGACAAAACCTATAAAGCAGATACCGCTACTGCCTTACAAAGGGGAATGCAAAATGCGCAGTTCAATGGTTATCCTGCTGATTTTGAAAGCTATTCTGAACCTAATGTTGACGTAGTTTATAGCTATTCTGCACCATTTATTGTAATGGGTCCGGCAGAAGTTAATTTTTTACTTTCTGAAGCAGTAGTGCTTGGAATGCATACAGGTGATGCTGCAGCCTTTTATTCTGATGGGGTTAAGGCAGCTATGGCACAATGGGCACTTTTTGGTGCAGGTGGAGCAATTTCATCTGATAAGGTAACTACTTATCTCGCTAATAATCCATTCAAATCTGCTGGAACTGCAAATGATAAAGTAGAACAAATCTCCACCCAAAAGTGGGTTTTATTTTACCTTGATCAGATCGAAAATTTTGCAAATTGGAGGCGCACTGGATATCCTGTTTTGATTCCAACAAATTATCCAGGAAATATTACAGGTGGCCGTATCCCAAGAAGATATATTGTTCCTGAAGCAGAAGAAACCCTGAATAAGACAAATTTCTTGGCAGCAAAAGCCAGACAAAGTGGAGATAACACTCTTTTAAGTCGCGTTTGGTGGGATAAACCATAAAAATTTATTGTTTAACCTTTATTAATTAATCCAGGTTATTTTTTAAAATACTATCAAGTATCGAAAAAAATAATCTGGATTTTTTTTTCAAATTTATTAAGTTTAGGGATAATTAAGCTGTTATGAAACGTAGAAATCTATTAAAATACCTTTCCGTATTGCCACTCAGTGGCGCGGTAATTGGTTCCGAATCTTCTTTTAACCCATTAATGGCTAAAGAGCCTGAATTTCCTGCTCCACAACTAGCTAATAATCAGCCAAAGCGAATCGCTGCAATCTTAACAGAATACCGTCCTGGTTCACATGCAGATGTGATTATAGGCAAATATTTGGAAGGTTTTAACCAGGATCAGATGGCGCCCTATCCGGAGTCTAAGATCGTATCTATGTTCACGGAACAGATTCCAGAAAATGATATGAGCAGACCATTGGCAAAAAAATACAATATTCCAATATTCCGGACTGTGGCCGATGCATTGACAATGGGAGGAGATAGCCTTGCCGTAGATGCGGTATTGCTGATTGGTGAGCATGGAGAATACCGCATGAATGATAAGGAACAAAAGCAATATCCAAGATTCGAAATGTTCTTGAAAATAACAGATGTATTCAGGCAGTATAAAAAATCAGTACCAGTATTTAATGATAAGCACCTTTCGTACAGCTGGCGACAAGCCAAACGGATGGTTGAAATTTCTAAGGAATTGAAGTTTCCGATGCTTGCAGGATCTACAATACCTGTATCATGGCGAATCCCTGCTATTGATACTCCTTTTGGAAAAGCACAAAAATATGCTGTTGGTATATCTTACAGTGGCTTAGATATTTATGGCTTTCATTTATTGGATGGTTTACAAGCAGTTGTTGAACGAAGAAAAGGTGGTGAAACTGGAGTGAAGTCTGTACAATGCTTAGAAGGTGATGAATGTTGGAATTTTATTGATCAGAACGAATGGGTGAAAAGACTCTTTGATCAGGCAATTTCTCATAGCGAAAAACGTGTTGCAGGCAATATGAAGGAGCTTGTTAAAAAACCGTCTGTATTTATTGTCGATTATAATGATGGCTTAAAGGCTGCCGCATTTTTGATGACCGGTTTGGTAGATGACTTTACCTATGCAGTTGATGTTGAAGGTGAACAAAAGCCATTCTCAACCCTCATGAAGTTACAGGGAAAACCTCATTATCATTTTGGTTGTCTAATTAAAAATATTGAAATCATGTTTATTTCTGGGAAAGCACCTTATCCTGTTGAACGCACCATGTTAAGCAGCGGCATATTGGATTTTGCATTGGAATCACGTATATTGGGGTATAAAAAAATAGAAACTACAGAATTAGCACGGGTACGATACCAGTGCGCGCCTGAATCCTATTTTTTCAGTAAGGGCTGGGGTAGTAATGGTAAGCGCTTAGATTAATTTTTACCTGCCAATTTTTAAAATAGTTTATTATAAATACGTAATAGTTTATCTCAATTTTTTTAATAAATAACACTAGTTCAAATGAGGAAGTTTTATATTCTGCTGGTAACAATTTTGTTGCCTTTTGTAATTTTTGCCCAGTCTAAACCCTATGATATCATCATAAAAGGTGGACATGTTATTGACCCAAAAAATAACATTAATTCGGTGATGGATGTGGCAATTTTAAATGGGAAAATAGCAAAGGTTGCAGCCAGTATTGATGCAGCACAAGCCCCAAAAATTGTCAATGCTCAGGGTTTATATGTTACACCTGGTCTGATTGATATTCACGGACATGTTTTTGCCGGTACTGAGCAAAATCACATGTATAGTAATGGTTTTAGCAGCGTCATGCCTGATGGTTTTTATCAAAGGGTTGGGGTAACCACTGTTGTTGATGCAGGTGGCTCTGGTTGGAGAGATTTTCCGACCTTTAAAAAGAATATTATAGATAATTCTCAGACCCGTGTTCTGGCGTTTTTGAATATTGTAGGTAACGGAATGCGTGGCGGTGTAATAGAGCAGAATACAACTGATATGGATTCTCAAATAGCAGCTAAAGCAGCTATTGCCTACAAGGATTACGTAGTGGGTATAAAAGTGGCTCATTTTACGAGCCCTGATTTTACAAATGTTGACCGTGGCGTTGCTGCAGGTAAATTAGCTAATATTCCGGTGATGGTTGATTTTGGTGGAACAAAACCAAGACTTTCTCTAAAGTCATTATTCATGGAGCATCTTCGTCCTGGCGATATCTTTACCCATACATTTGGCGAATTACTTGACACCAAAGAAGCGATCGTTGATACTGCAAAACAAGAATTAAAGCCATTTGTTATGGCTGCACAAAAAAGAGGAATTATCTTTGATGTGGGCTATGGTGGTTCAAGTTTCAGATACTCACAAGCAATCCCTGCTGCTAAGTCCGGATTTCATCCCAATACAATAAGTACTGACCTTCACATTAGCAGTATGAAAGGCTCTATGAAGGATATGCTTTTGGTGATGTCAAAATTCTTAAAAATTGGGATGAACCTTCAGGAAGTGATCAATGCAAGTACCTGGGCTCCGGCAAAGGCAATCAATCGCCCGCAGCTTGGTAACCTTTCAGAAGGTGCGATCGCTGATGTTGCAATTCTTGGAATGAGAAAGGGCAATTTCGGTTTTTATGATCTGCAAGGATATAAAATGGAAAGTAATGAAAAGCTAGAATGTGAAATGACCATTTTCGGAGGTAAGATTGTTTACGATCTCAATGGAATTGTAAGTCCGCTTCATAACTGTACTGAATGTAAATAATTTTTGACCTATTATAATGCACTAACAGTCAATAAAATATGAAGCGCCGTGAAATACTAAAAACTTTAACCATGTTTCCACTTGCAGGTGCGATTGGTAATTCTGGTTCTATAGTTCAGGCCGCACCGCTGCCAAAGCGGGATATATTCAGTGAGTTTGGTTTGCGCACATTTATAAACGCTTCAGGATATTTCACTTCGTTGAGCGGATCTTTAATGAATGATGAGGCTTTTGAAGCTATTCGCGATGCATCAAAACATTTCTGCAGGCTTGAAGAAGTACAGGATAAGGTTGGAGCAAGAATAGCTAGTCTGCTGCATGCTGAATCGGCGATGGTCACTGCCGGAGCTTTTTCTGCCTTGATGTTAGGAATGGCAGGAATTCTAAGCGGAAACGACGCTAAAAAGGCTTCACAGATTCCATTTCTTGAAGGTACTGGAATAAAGTCGGAAGTGATTCTTCAAAAAGCACATAATGATGGTTATGCTCACGCACTTAAAAACTGTGGCGTAAAACTAATCACGGTAACCACCGCTAAAGAATTGGAAAATGCAATCACTGACCAAACCGCAATGATGTATTTTATCAATTATCAGGCTTCTCTGGGTGAGATTCAACATGCCGAGTGGTTAAAAATAGCCAAGAAACACAAAATCCCTACCATGATTGATATGGCTGCAGATCTTCCTCCAAAAGAAAATCTGTGGAAATTTCATGATATGGGTTTTGATTTGGTTTGTGTTTCAGGGGGTAAATTTATGAGAGGTCCTCAAAGTACAGGCATACTTAGTGGAAAAAAAGATCTGATCGCTGCCGCCAGACTGAATGCCCCGCCAAGAGGAAATAACATTGGTCGCGGAATGAAGGTAAATAAGGAAGAAGTTTTTGCTTTATATTTTGCTTTAGAACGCTTTATAAATTCTGATCAGGATCAGGAATGGAAAATGCTCGAAGACAGAATTACTGTAATTGCCAACGCTGCCTCTTCAGTTAAGGGCGTGAAAGCTGAAGTAATACCCTTGCTACTGATCAATCGTATTCCAACTTTAAATATTTCCTGGGATAAATCACTAATTAAACTGGATAACCTTGCTACCAATTTAAGGGAAGGTAATCCATCTATTGAAGTAATGGGTGGCCCGGGTGGAAGCATTAATGTTACCACGCATATGCTCAAAGCTGATGAAGTTAAAATTGTTGCACAACGAATAAAGGATGAGCTTACGAAAGCTATGGTATAGTTTTTCGTTCATTTAATATTCCTGCTTCAAAAAATTGTAAATTAATTTATTAAATATATCAAGAAATGAAACGTAGAGAAATCCTCAAAAGCCTGACTATTTTGCCTTTGGCAGGTAGTATGACTGCAGCGGCAGCCCCATTAGAGAATGTTTTTTCAGCTATAGCTCCTGCTGCTAAACGGGATCTGTTTGCAGAGCTGGGTATTCGCACATTTATCAATGCAGCCGGTAATTATACGGTAATGTCAGGCTCCTTGATGCCAACAGATGTAATGGATGCAATCAATACTGCTTCAAAAAAATTCGCCTTGATTGATGATGTACAGGAAAAAGTAGGAGCAAAAATTGCTGAAATATGCCATGCAGAAGCTGCCATGGTTACTGCAGGTTGCTGGTCGGCATTGATGTTAGGTATGGCTGGAGTACTTACCGGTATGGATAATAAAAGGGTAAGTCAGGTGCCAAATCTGGCAGGTACCGGAATGAAAACTGAAGTGATTCTTCAAACAAGTCATTCTGCAGGATATGATCATGCACTTACTCAGGCTGGTGTTAAACTTATAAAAGTTGAAACAAAAGCAGAAGTTGAAGCGGCTATCAATGAAAATACGGCTATGCTGTGGTTCTTGAATAGGGAAGTACATAAAGGCCAGATAAAGCATGAAGAATGGCTTGAAATTGGCAAAAAGTATAACCTTCCAACTATGATTGACATTGCTGCCGATGTTCCTCCTGTTGAGAATCTTTGGAAATTCAATGATATGGGATTTGATTTGGTTGTGATTTCTGGTGGTAAAGCCATGCGTGGTCCGCAAAGTTCCGGAATTTTGATGGGTAAGAAAAAATATGTTGCCGCAGCTTTATTAAGTAATAATCCAAGAGGTGGTATTGGCCGTGGACAGAAGGTAAATAAGGAAGAAATTTTAGGAATGTATGCTGCATTGCATCGTTTTGTCAATCTAGATCATCAAAAAGAATGGCAAATGTGGGAGGCGAAGATCGCCCTCATTGCAAACGCTATTACATCTATTGATGGGGTTAAAACGGAAACTTTTATTCCGCCAACTGATAATAACATGCCAACCTTAAAAGTGACATGGGATTCAAGTAAAATAAAGCTAACTAATATAGAAATGGGCGAGCGTTTACGTCAGGGTAACCCTTCTGTTGAAGTTATTTCATGGGAAGCGCCAAACACTATTCGATGCGGAATGCATGTTCTGGAGGCAGGAGAAGAAAAAATTGTTGCTGCCCGTTTAAAAGAAGAGTTATTAAAAGCCTCAGTTAAATCATAAAATCTAAAAATCATAAAATGAAAAATCGTTTTTTTCTGGTATTCGCCTTTTTTATTGCCGCTCAGTTTTCAGTGAGCGCGCAGACTTATACAACCATCTTAAAAGGTGGACACTTAATTGATCCTAAAAACAATATTGACCGTGTTATGGATGTTGCCATTCAGGATGGTAAGATCGCGGCAATTGCACAGAATATTGATCCAAAGCTAGGTAAACAAGTTATTGATTTGACTGGCAAATATGTGACTCCGGGCTTAATTGATATTCATGGTCACGTTTTTGCAGGCACTGACCCTGATGGTCAACTGGAAAACGGGTTTTTTTCACTTCCTGCTGATGGATTTACTTTCCGTGTAGGGGTAACAACTATTGTTGATTGTGGTGATTCCGGAGCAGAAACATTTGAATTATTCAAGAAAAATGTAATCGATAAATCTCAAACACGTGTATTGGCATTTTTGAATATTTCAAGAAAGGGAATGTATGGAGATGAAAATTCTTTGCAACAGCAAAATAATAGCTTTTTCGATCCTGTTTTGGCTGCTGATGTCGCAAAACATTACCCTGATCTGATTGTGGGCTTTAAAGTGGCACACTATCATAAATCTGATTGGGTTGCAGTTGATAGAACTGTTGAAGCAGGCAAAATTGCAAATCTGCCAATCATTGTCGATTTTGGGGGAGCAGTACCTAGATTATCCCTCGAAGAGCTTTTCCTCAGAAAAATGCGTCCTGGTGATATTTTTACGCATACTTACGGACAACTTATTAAAACAAAAGAGACTATTGTAAATCTTGATACAAAAAAATTGTATCCGCATGTTATTGAGGCAAGAAAAAGAGGAATTATTTTCGATGTGGGTCATGGTGGTGGAAGTTTCACATTCTCACAGGCAATTCCGGCAACACAGCAAGGGTTTTTCCCTGAAACAATCAGTACAGATTTACATACCGGAAGTATGAACTCAGCTATGAAAGATCAATTGAACGTCATGTCTAAATTTATGTCAATGGATATGACTTTGGCAAATGTGGTTAAAGCAAGTACTTGGTCTGCAGCAAAAGCTATCCGTCATGAAGAGCTTGGCCATCTTTCTGTTGGTGCAATAGCAGATGTTACAGTACTTAATGTACGTGAAGGAAAATTTGGTTTCTATGATGTGGCACGGTACAAGAATGAAGGTAAAAACCTGCTTGAATGTGAAATGACCATTAAAGATGGAAATGTTGTTTATGATCTGAATGCAAGATCATTTCCGACAGCAAAATAGTCTCATTTACAAAATGTCTAACTAAATTATACATACTTATCTTTTACAAGAACATGAAAAGTTTACTTAATTTTTTTCTTTTTTTATTTACGCTAATCGTCATTAAAACTGGTACGGTTCACGCTCAAAATGTTACTACAGCTGTACCTGCAGCAATCACTGCAAAAGATCCTGAAACAAGGATCCGTGAGATGGGCCTGAAGCTTAGAACCCCTGGTCCACCATCAGCCAATTTCCTTGGAGCAGTAAGAGTTGGTAATCTGGTATATCTTTCTGGACAGGGTCCATTGAAAGAAGATGGTAAGTTCATGATTGGTAAGGTAGGTAAGGAATTTACCTTTGAAGAAGCTAAATACGCGGCAAGGTTAACAGGAATCAGTTTACTGGAATCACTTAAAGCTGAAGTTGGAAACCTGAATAATGTAAAACGGATTGTTAAGGTTTTAGGAATGGTGAATGCTGTTCCTGAATTTGATAACCACTCTCAGGTGATCAACGGATTTTCTGACCTGATGGTAGAAGTATTTGGCGAGAATGGTAAACATGCCCGTTCTGCCATTGGATTAGGCTCACTCCCACGGAATATTCCGGTAGAGATTGAGATGATCGTTGAAATGAAAAATTAACCTAGAGCATTTAAATTCATAACCCAATGAAACGTAGAGAATTAATTAAAATCTTATCTGCTGCACCGATTGCAGGAGGATTAATAGGAAGTGGTATCCCATTTCAGTCTGCATTTGCAGAAGAAGCAGTGATGGCATCTGCAGGTCGAGATCTGTTTAAAGAACTGGGCCTCAAAACTTTTATTAATGCTTCATGTGTTTGCACAAGCTTAACGGCATCACTCATGCCGCCTGAGGTAACGCAAGCAATTACTAAAGGAGCAGAAGAATTTGTATTACTTAATGATGTTCTTGATAAAGTAGGCGAAAAGATCGCCGAACTTTGCCATGCAGAGGCTGCAACTGTAACAGCAGGCTGCTGGTCAGCTTTGGTACAGGGCCTTGCCGGTGTAATGACAGGTATGGATCGTAAAAAGGTAATGCAGCTTCCAAATGTAGAGGGGATGAAGTCGGAGGTGATCTTGCAAAAGTCGCATGCCAATGGTTACCATCAAGCTCTTACCAATACAGGTGCAAAATTGGTGATTGTTGAAACTTTGGAAGAAGCTGAGGCTGCTATAAATGAAAAAACTGCTATGCTTTGGTTTCTGAATAGGGAGCTTTCAGCAGGAAAACTAAATTATGCGCAATGGCTTTCACTGGGTAAAAAACATAAAGTTCCAACCATGATTGATATCGCTTCTGATGCTCATCCGGTAGAGAATCTATGGAAATTCAATGACATGGGATTTGATCTAGTAGCTATTTCAGGTGGCAAAGCTATGCGCGGGCCTCAGAGTGCCGGAATTCTAATGGGTAAAAAAGACCTGATTGCCGCTGCTCGCTTGAGTGCACCACCAAACAGTGGAATTTGCCGAGGCCATAAAGTAAATAAAGAAGAAATACTGGCTATGTATGTTGCTCTCGAAAGACATATTAAAATGGATCATGCCAAAGAATGGAAGACCTGGGAAGATGCTATGGCAGTAATTGTTAATACTGTCAACAATATTAAAGGAGTTAGTCAAAATGTTTTTATTCCTGAAATTGCAAACCATACCCCAACATTACATCTTTCCTGGGATGCAAATCTAATTAAGCTTACCGGTAAACAACTTAAGGATAATCTATGGAATGGTAATCCGGGAATAGAGGTTATGGGTGGAGGAACCATGGGTGGTAAACGAGATGGAATTGAATTATCTGTTTGGCAACTGAAACCGGGACAGGAAAAAGTTATTGCCCAAAGATTGAAAGAAGAGTTACTGAAGGCATCTGTTTAATTCTTTTCAACTAATTAATTTATCCGATTTAAATCGATGAGTAAAACTATCTTCTTTAAGCTATTGGCTGGTATATCTGTACTCAGTTTGTTCATTGCCTTATTCATGGCATATAATGGTAATATTGCTGCCGCGGGTCCATTTGTTATTGGTTTTCTCCTTTTACTAGCTATCAGTTTCAGAGGTTTCACCTTGTTAAAGGGTCTTACTTTTACAACAACTATATTATCTGTTGTGGCTACAGCACTGTATTATCCGCAGTATTTCAAGGAATATAATGGGTTCGAATTTGCAGCATTGATCACTCCGCTGATACAGGTAATTATGTTTGGCATGGGTTGCTCTATGGGAGTCAAAGATTTTATTGCATTGGCTAAATCGCCTAAAGCGGTGATTGTAGGGGTGTTTAGCCAGTATACGATTATGCCTTTATTGGGCTTTGCCCTGGCGAGTTTTACTGATTTCCCGCCTGAAATTTCGGCTGGTATCATATTATTGGGTTGCGCACCTACATCAGTTACTGCAAGTGTTATGTGTTATTTGGCTAAAGCAAATGTAGTCTTAGCCATAACAATAACCTCTATAACAACCCTTCTTGCACCCTTCTTAATACCATTTTTAATGAAGCTGCTGGCAGGTGGATTCATAGAAATAAACGTCATGGAAATGATGTGGGGAATTATAAAAATGGTATTTATTCCCATTGGCGCTGGGCTTCTCTTTAATAAATTTTTGAGTGGTAAAGCCAAATGGCTCGATGATTCAATGCCTTTAGTGTCTATGATCGGTGTAGCGTTTATTGTAGCGATCATCATGGCAGCTGGTAGAGATAGTATCTTGAATATCGGTGTAGAATTAATTATAGTGGTGTTATTGATGATCTTATTTGGATTTTTCTTTGGTTATTGGACTGCTCGCTTATTCAAATTGTCAGAAAGTGATTGCCGCACAATTTCCATTACAACAGGCACCCAGAATGCAGGACTTGTTTCCGGGATAGCTAAAGTGATGGGTAAAATTGCTACAGTAGGGCTTGCAACAGCTATTTGCGGCCCCATTATGGGATTTACATCCTCCATACTTGCTTCCTATTGGAACAGTAACCTTCCAACGAATGAATCAAAAGATGAATCAATGGAGAAGGATGTCAGCACCATGAGTGTTTAATTAATAATATTAATATAAGATCATGTCTTTTAGAGTAGCCCTTCTAGGTATATATCACGAATCAAACACATTTGTTATAACACCAACTGTTCTGGATGATTTTAGAAATGGGAAATATCTTAAGGGTGAATCAATTAGAAAAGAATATCAGCTTGCCCATAATGAGATAGGTGGCATGCTCGAGGTGTTGGATAAGGAGGGAATAGAAGCAATTCCATTGCTTTTTGCATCTGCAACTCCAGGAGGAACAATATCAGCTGAAACGTATAATTTCATTCTGCAAGAGACGCTTGAAGAGCTCAAAAAAGTATTGCCTATTGATGCCTGTTTAGTGATTCCTCATGGTGCCGGTGTTTCTGAAGAATTTCCCGATATGGATGGGCATTGGTTAAGTAAGGTTAGGGAGGTAGTGGGGGATACTATTCCTATTATTGGTACCCTTGATCTTCATGCCAATGTCAGCCAGTTGATGGTTTCATCAACCAATGCTCTAGTAGCTTATAAACAAAACCCACATGTTGATATGCGGCAACGGGGTGTTGAATCTGCAAAGCTGCTGGTTAATCTTTTAAATGGAATAACCAAGCCGGTACAAGCCCTGGTTCAAGTGCCTTTGGCTATTAGTATTGAACAACAGCTCACCGCAAATGAACCATGCATTAGTTTATATGCTTATGCCAATCAACTGTCTGCTGAGCCTGGTATTTTAGCGCTGAGTATACAGCATGGTTTTCCTTATGCAGATGTTCATGAAATGGGAACATCTATTATTGTGGTTGCAGATGGCGATTATGAAAAGGCGCTATCTGTTGCTAAAAAATTGGAAGCTTATATACTTGTACACAAAAGTAGTTTTGTAGGTAAGAAAAATGATATCCCATCCGCACTTAACTTAATTAATGATAGTGCTAAACCCGTATGCTTACTTGATATGGGTGATAATGTTGGTGGTGGTGGTCCGGCAAATAACTCTTGTATTTTAGAGGCATTTGAAGAAAGTAAAAAGTATAAGTTCTTTGTTTGTATGTATGATCCTCAAGCCGTAATTGATGCATCTTCACATCAGCAGGGTGAACAGTTTGAATTAACGGTCATAGGCACCGGCAAGGATGGATTAAAAACCTTGAAATTGAATGTAAAATTACTGAAAATTAGCGATGGTACTTTTCAAGAAAGCAATCCGCGGCATGGCGGACAGATAAATTTCAGGATGGGTAAAACCGTGGTAGTATCTACTAAAGAAGGGGGTGTAATCATGCTCACATCGCTCAGAGTTATGCCATTTAGTTTGCAGCAGTTGATTTCACAGGGAGTAGTCCCTTCAGAATTCGATGCCATAGTAGCTAAAGGAGTAAATGCACCAATTGCAGCTTATGCCCCTGTTTGCCCAACCATTATTCAAGTAAATACTCCGGGAGTGACTCAGGCTGATATGACTTTGTTTGATTATCAACAAAGACGTAAGCCATTGTTCCCTTTTGAAAATGTTTAAGATTTAAATCCTTTACTCATACGCCTGTTTTTAGCCAATATCAATTCACGGCTAAAATCAGTAATTGTTAAATCAGAATTTATGTTCAATAAAATCAAATTTCGTCCCTTTCAAATCTTGATTACATCTGCCGGTGTAGTGTTGATTTCACTAGTTCTAAACATTACTGTTGTAGCTCAGGCCGCAAAGGATAATCTTCGTCCGGCGGCTCTAGGAAAAAACGGTATGATAGCCACTGCCAATCCGCTGGCAACCTTAGCCGGGCAGAAGATCCTGGTTAAAGGTGGAAATGCGATTGATGCGATTGTTGCTGCTGCAGCAGCTCTTAATGCTGCAGAACCCTATATGTCTGGTACAGCAGGTGTTGGATATATGCTTTTTTATTCAGCAAAGGAAAATAGAGTTAGGTCTCTTGTTTTTGGAGGATGGGTGCCTGAAACATTCAAGATAACAAAATTTAAGGCAGATGCTAAGGTAGCTGATGGTGCAGGGCATGGTCAAATGGAAAGCATCGGTCCGAGGATAGCCTCTGTGCCGGGAAATCTTGCTGGATGGTCAAAGGCACTTAAGGATTATGGAACTATGCCTCTATCTGAGGTTTTTGAAAGTGCAATCGATTATTTAGAGAATGGAGTGCCTATCACTGAATTTGATCAGGCCATGTGGGCAGGTACTGTTGCTAGGATTGCACCTCACGCAGAATCAAGGAAGATTTTTCTTAAAAACGATAAAGATCCGTATGTGGTTGGAGATTATTTCTCAAACAAACCGCTTGCCAAAACTATGAGGCGAATAGCAAGTGAAGGAATCGATGTTTTCTACAAAGGTGAAATTGCAAAGGAAATGGCCGCCTCCTTTGCCCGTGATGGTGGTTTTATAACAGAAAAAGATTTGGCTTCAGTGCCTGAAAAAGTGCAATGGGTTGATCCAATCTCAATAAAATACCGTGATTATACTGTCTACAATAATCCGCCTCCCGGAATGGGGATTCAGCAATTACAAACTCTTAAAATTATGGAGGGTTTTGATCTGAAAAAGATGGGCCATAATAGTGTCGATTACTTAGCTCACTTACTCGAGGCAGTTAATTTAAGTAGGATCGATACCGATAAATACATTGGAGATCCAAAATTTGTTACTGTACCGGTGGAACTGCTTTTATCAGATGCTTATATTACTAAGCAAAGAGAAAAGGTTATTGCAAAGGTGAACGAAAGAAAAGCAGGTATCAAGGCAGAAACTACATTGAATAGTCTTCCTGAAGCTATGGACAATCCAAATGCCGCCAAATATAAATATGCAACAACAAGTCTTTCTGCTGTTGACCAATGGGGAAATGCAGTTGTTATTATTCAAACTCATGGTGGTGGTTTTGGTTCTGGATATGTGGCCGGGAACACAGGCGTAGTGTTTAATAGCGCGCTCGATTGGATGACTCTTGAACCAGGCAAAGCCAATACCGTTGCACCAGGTAAAGCTGTTGGATGGTGCATTGGTGGAATGATGCAGTTTCATAAGGATGGTAAACCTCATCTTATTGTGGGTTCGCCAGGAAGTTTTGGAATCCTTCAGTCAGTTCCGCAAGTTGCGTTGAATGCGGTTGAATTTGGTATGAATATTCAGGATGCGATCAGTGCACCCCGATTTAGATGGAAAGATGAATTAGGATTAGTACCCGCAAAGGAGATAATAATGGAAACCAGAGTTAAACCCGATGTGATTAAAACATTAAGGTCAATGGGATATGTGATAGATACCAAACTTGGCGATTGGTCAATGACAGTTGGAGGAGCACAAGGTATCACCATTGATCATAAAACAGGATGGATGATGGGTGGAGCCGACCTAAGAAGAAACGGTTATGCTGTAGGGTGGTAATTATATATAATTCATATTAACATATTCTTAAAATTTTACTATGAAGTCAAACAAGAATAATCCCCGTCGAGATTTTATTAAAAAATCTGTATTTGCCGCAGCAGGAATGAGTATTATACCTGGTTTTGTGCTTGGAAATGAAGGTAATATCACTTCAATTACTGAGCAGTTATCCAGAGCTTTGGCGGGTCAGGATGGCATCAAGAAAATTGCATTCATTACCCATACATACAGAAATTCTGCCCATGCAGATGTAATTGGTACTAAATTGTTTCTTGGTATTCCTACTGATGAAGGAATGGTTGCTCCTCAGGTAAAAATAGTTTCAGTTTATATCGAACAGGTTGGGGCTTACGATACGGGTATCAAAATCGCTGCCATGAATGATGCCCCGGTTTATCCCACAGTTGAAGAGGCTTTAACACTTGGAGGTGATAAACTAGCCGTAGATGCGGTGATTTATGTTGGAGAGCATGGAGAATATCCATACAATAGACTGGGAATGAAATTATACCCACGGATGAATTACCTTGAACGGATATTCAGAGTGTTTGACGCATCGAATAGGTCAGTTCCAGTATTTACAGATAAGGCACTTTCTTATAGCTGGCTGGATAGTAAGTGGATTTATGACCGTGCAAAAGAACTGAATGTTCCATTGATGGCTGGATCTTCTTTGCCTTATTGCTGGCGTGATAAGCCTTTGGAACATCCTATCGGAGTAAAGATTAAGGAGGCTGTTGCTATTGGATACGCATCTCTAGATGCCTATGGTTTCCACGTAACTGAGATTCTGCAGTGTATGGTTGAGCGAAGAGCAGGAGGAGAAACGGGTGTGATAAGTGTTGAGGGCTTAAAAGGAGATGATGTTTGGGCAGCTATTGATTCAGGAAAAATATCTCAAAAATTGGTAGATGCTGCCTGTGATACGATCAAAGGTAAAGCAATCGGTAACATGAGAGATATTGCAAAAATGCCTTATGCTGTGATCGCAAAATATAAAGATGGTACAAAGGGTGCTATTGTTACGCTTGATCAGTATGTAAATGAAGGTTGGGCATATGCTGCAAAAACGGGTAAAAATATTGTAGCTACTGAGTTTGTTCTTGATCATAGTATGAGTTATTCTCACTTTAGTTATTTGACTCTCAATATTCAGAAATTTATTGTGAGCGGACCAACTGCCCCAATTGAAAGAAACTTATTAACGAGCGGAATCATTGATATGGGAATACGTTCGCTAACTGAAGGCAAGGTGAAGGAAACTCCGTTTTTAAATATTAAATATTCTGCAGCAGGTTATGAGCCGATCAGGCCAACTGCTCCAAGGCCAACCGGGCAAAGTATCGGTCCGTGGCCTCCAAAGGGATATGAGTTTATTATTCCCGATAATTTTAAGAAAAAAAAATAAGTCAATTCATACTACTCAAATTTTTATATACAATTCATATTAACATATTCTTAAAATTTTACAATGAAGTCAAACAAGAATAATCCCCGTCGAGATTTTATTAAAAAATCTGTATTTGCCGCGGCAGGAATGAGCATTATACCTGGTTTTGTGCTTGGAAAAGACGGAAATATCACTTCCATTACAGAGCAGTTAACCAGAGCTTTGGCGGGTCAGGATGGCATTAAGAAAATTGCATTCATTACCCATATATACAGAAATGCTGCCCATGCAGATGTAATTGGCACTAAATTATTTCTCGGTATTCCTACTGATGAAGGAATGGTAGCGCCTCAGGTAAAAATAGTTTCGGTTTATATCGAACAGGTTGGGGCTAACGATACGGGTATCAAAATCGCTGCCATGAATGATGCTCCGGTTTATCCCTCAGTTGAAGAGGCTTTAACACTTGGAGGTGATAAACTAGCCGTAGATGCGGTGATTTATGTTGGAGAGCATGGAGAATATCCCTACAACAGACTGGGTATGAAATTATACCCACGAATGAATTACCTCGAAAGGATATTCAGAGTATTTGATGCCTCTAATAGATCGGTGCCTGTTTTTACAGATAAAGCTTTGTCATACAGCTGGATAGATAGCAGATGGATTTATGATCGTGCAAAAGAACTTAATGTTCCATTGATGGCTGGATCTTCTTTGCCGTATTGCTGGCGTGATAAGCCTTTGGAACATCCTATCGGAGTAAAGATTAAGGAGGCCGTTGCTATTGGATACTTATCTTTAGATGCCTATGGTTTCCACGTAACTGAGATTCTGCAGTGTATGGTTGAGCGAAGAGCAGGAGGAGAAACTGGTGTTAAAAGTGTGGAAGGCTTAAAAGGAGATGATGTTTGGAAAGCGATAGATTCAGGTAAGATTTCTAAAAAGTTGGTGGATGCAGCCTGTGATACAATACGGGATAAGGAAACGGGGAATATGCGTGAGATTGTAAAAATTCCTTATGCAGTAATAGTTAATTATGCAGATGGAACTAAAGGAACAATTATGATGCTGGATAAATATGTTAAGTCGGGTTGGGCATATTCTGCAAACACCTCAAAAGGAATTGTTGCAACAGAATTTGTACTTAGTGGTGGCCCTAATTATGCCCATTTTAGCTATCTGAGTCTCAATATTCAGAAATTCATTGTTAGCGGACCAACTGCCCCAATTGAAAGAAACTTATTAACCAGTGGAATCATTGATATGGGAATACGTTCGCTTACTGAAGGCAAGGTAAAGGAAACTCCTTTTTTAAATATTAAATATTCTGCAGCAGGTTATGAGCCGATCAGACCAACAGCACCGCGGCCAACTGGACAAAGCATAGCACCTTTTCACCCTAAAGAGTATGATTTTATGATACCAGATGCTTTTAAGAATAAGTAATAATCAGTGCACATTTTTTTAATTGCGGATATTTTTTTTAAATTATTGCAGAAATAATACATGTTTAATTTGGAAAATCAGTTAAAAGTCTAGAATATGCAGTCTATTTAAATATCATACAGTTTTAAAGCAAAATTCAATACAAATGAAAGTCAATTTTAAAAAATTATACGAGTCTAATCTTCGCACAAAGCTAATTGCATTTTTAGGTCTGGCATTTCTGGTTACCATCAGTTTTATTAATTCAAGAGGTCCTGCTGGACTACCTCAGGGTGATCCTGGTAATGGTGGCCTAGCACTTCCTGGCGATTTTGAGGCAGTTGTAGTTTCTGATTCTTTAGGCCGTGCAAGACATCTAGCGGTTAACAAGAATGGTGATATTTATGTAAAGCTAAGAGTGCCTAATGCTAAAAAACAAGGTAGCGTTGCTTTGCGCGATAATAACAATGATGGTAAAGCAGATATTATTGAGTACTTCGGAAATTATCCAGATACAGGTAATTACGGAACCGCCATGCGTATCCATAATGGGTATCTTTATTTCAGCACAGCAGGTGAGATTTTAAGAACCAAACTTACTCCAGGTAAATTAGTGCCTGAAGGTATAACAGAAACTATTGTTATTGATAACTACAAAAGAGGAAAATCTTCGCATATTGCTAAACCAATTGCTTTTGATAACAAAGGAAACATGTATGTTCCTTTTGGTTCTCCAAGTGATGTGTGCCAGATTGCCGACAGACAGCCAGGTTCTATGGGTCAAATGCCATGCCCTGAATTAAAGGAACATGCAGGTGTTTGGAAATTCAGCGAAAATAAATTAAACCAGAAGCAAAGCGACGGTACAATGTATGCCACAGGTATCCGTAGTATTGTTGGAATGTCATGGAATAATTTAGATAACTCGCTGTACGCCATGCAGCATGGACGTGATGATTTTACCAGAACATGGTCAAGTCTTTACACGCCATGGCACAGTGCTTTATTGCCTTCTGAAGAATTCCTGAAAGTGCCAGAAGGATCTGATTCTGGCTGGCCATACTACTATTATGACTTTATGCAGGGAAAGAAATTATTGAACCCTGAGTATGGTGGTGATGGTAAAAAAGAAGGCGATGCGGCAAAATATAACATGCCGATCATTGGTTTCCCAGGGCACTTTGCACCAAATGATTTACTATTCTATACAGGAAATCAATTTCCTGAACGTTATAAAAATGGTGCATTCATTGCATTTCATGGTTCAACAATTCGTGCTCCTTATCCACAGGGTGGATATTGCGTAGCTTTTGTTCCTTTTAAAAATGGAAAGTTATCAAGTGAGTGGGAATTATTTGCTGATGGATTTGGTGGTGTAGATACCATTGTGAACACTTCTGATGCTAAAGCTCGTCCAATGGGTCTAGCTCAGGGTCCTGATGGGTCTCTTTATATGAACGAAAGTGAAAACGGGAAAATCTGGAGAGTAATGTACAAAGGTGACAAGAAAACCTTCGGTACTAAACAGTTGGCAGGAATGGCTGCCCGCAAGTTAACTTCACCTAACGTAAAGACTCCTGATGTTGAAAAAGATAACTTGATGAAAGGTCAATTAGCAGCAGGTTCTAAATTGTATAATACGTATTGTGCTTCTTGCCATCAGCAAAATGGAAAAGGTGACGGAACACGTTTCCCGCCTCTTGCTGAATCTGATTGGGTGAATGGCGACAAGAAAAGATTGATTCAAGTAATATTGAATGGTCTTTCTGGTCCTGTTACAGTCAATGGTGTTGGTTACAATGAAATAATGCCTCCTCATGGTTATCTTAAGGATTCCGATATTGCTCAGATATTAACCTATGTAAGGTCAAGCTTCGGCAATAAGTCCGGATTTATAAGTCCGAATGAAGTATCCAGATACCGCGCTAAATAATATCATAGTAAAATAAAAAAAATGAAATTTATTGCCTATATTTTATTTATATCACTGCCTTTCTCAATGAAGGGCAGTGATATTCTGTCTTCTGAAAAGAGTATTGTTTCAGCTGCTAAGTCTGCTAATAAGCCTGTCGACAAAGAGTATTCAGTTTCTAAACTAAAGAAACCAATGAAAATTGATGGAAACTGGAATAAAGCAGAATGGAAGAAGATTGAAACGATAAAAATTGAAACTTATATGGGTACAGTTTCTCCGTTTAAACCAACGGTTGAAGCCAAAATGATTTACGATACGGACAATGTTTATGTGATCTTTCGTGTAAAAGATCGATTTGTAAAGAGTACTGTTACAGAATATAATGGCAATGTGTCAGGTGATTCCTGTGTTGAATTCTTTTTCGCGCCCAACTCAGATGAACCATTAAAGTATTTTAATCTTGAAATAAATGCTGGTGGAACACCACTTATTTATTATATTTCTAAACCATGGACTGAGTTTTTTAAACTTGAGGCTCCTGAAATAAAGCAGATTGAAATTGCGCATTCTCTGCCTTCTGTAGTTGATCCTGAGATCACTGAACCCGTAACTTGGACCATCGAGTACAGGATTCCATTATCAATGTTAAAGAAGTTTTCAAATGTTACAAATCCAGCACCAGGTGTTATCTGGAAGGCAAATTTCTATAAAACAGGTAGCAGAACATCTAATCCTAATTACCTTACTTGGAATTTTGTAGATAATCCAAAACCAAACTTTCATCTTCCTCAGTTTTTTGGAGTTTTAAAGTTTCAATAGTCAAAAGAAATTTTAAGATTCTTAAGGTCATGGAAAAGCTGGCAATCATCGGGTCTGGTACTATGGGTCATTCCATTGCTTTGAATGCTGCATGGTCAGGATTGAATGTAAGGATGTACGGTTTAAACCAAGATGATCTGACAAAAGGCTTAGAGGGTATAAAGAATAAGTTAGTTGGATTAAATCAACATGGATTGATTTCTCTTCAGGATATTGAAGCAATCCAGTCAAGAATTTCTGTAAGCCAGTCCATTGATGATACTGTTGCTGGTTCAAGTTTTGTTATTGAATGTATTCCCGAAGACCTTGCTTTGAAACAGCAGCTTTTCAATCATCTTGACAAAATATGTGCTCCTGATGTGATCTTAGCAACAAATACTTCTGGTTTAAGCTTGAGTCTTATTGCAGCCGGGACAAAAAATCCGGAACGAACTGTTATAACTCATTTCTGGAATCCTGCCCATCTGGTACCGCTGGTAGAAGTACTCCAGGCTGATAAAACTAGTGAGGATACCTTTAATCGTACCATCGCTCTTCTGAAATATATGCATAAAAAGCCTATCGAAGTAAAGCGGGAAGTGCCAGGTTTGGTAGGTAACAGGCTTCAGTTTGCACTTTTCAGAGAAGCTCAGTACCTGCTTGAAGAAGGAATTGCTTCAAAAGAAGATATTGATGCAGCAGTTACCTACAGCATTGGAAGACGATTGCCTGTTACCGGCCCTTTGCTTTCTGCAGATATGGGAGGACTTGATGTATTTGCTTCTATCTCTGATTATCTTTTTGATGACCTTAGCAAATCAGATCGTTCCTTTCCAACGCTTAAAAAATTAGTAGAACAAAAAAAATTAGGAAATAAAACAGCTGAAGGATATTATGAGTGGGATAAAGACTTTTCGACCCGGGTAAATCAAGCCAGAGAAAAGGAATTGATCCGGTATCTTAAACAAGACAGAGGAATAGAATAGCGCTATCTGATCATTAGCATCAGTAATAAAATATACTTAGAATTAATATTTAACCCATCATATAATGAAAAGCTTAGTTTACTCGAAATCGGCAGAATTACTTGAGAGATCAAAGAAAGTACTTGCCGGAGGTGTATCATCCGAATTTAGGAAATACAATCATCCTCATGCGATATTTTATACGCATGGAAAGGGTAGTCACCTTTTTGATGTTGATGGCAATGATTATCTTGATTTTACGCTTAGTCAGGGGCCATTAATTCTTGGTCATTCGCATCCTCATGTATTAAAATCAGTTGCTGATTATTCTGAAGAAGGACAATTGTTTGCTGGTCAGCATATTAAGGAGATTGAGCTCGCTGAGACTCTGAATCGTATTATTCCCTCAGCTGAATTGATGCGTTTTTGCCTGGATGGCTCAGAGGCAGTACAAACAGCTTTCAGAGTGGCAAGAGCAAAAACGGGTAAGCAAAAATTTCTTCGTTTTGAAGGTCATTACCATGGATGGCTTGATAATGTTGCCTGGGGTATATCTACGCCATCTGTAGATGCATTGGGTAGCAAAGAAAACCCGAATGTATTTCCATGGTCGGCAGGTTTACCTGAGCATGCTAAAGATGAGTTTATCATTTTGCCATGGAATGATCTTGATTTAGTTAAAAAGACTTTGGCAGACCATCACCATGAAATCGCTGCCATAATCACGGAGCCAATCATGTGTAATAATGGATGTATCGTTCCACAGGAAGGCTTTTTGCAAGGATTGCGTGACCTTTGCGATCAATATGGTATTGCCTTGATATTTGATGAGGTGATCACAGGATTCAGAATGAGTATTGGCGGATCACAGCGGTATTTTGGTATAACTCCCGATATGTCAATTTTTGCCAAAGCGATGGGTAGCGGTTACCCAATCAGTGCGATCGTAGGTAAAAGAGAATGGATGAGCCTAATTGAGGATGCAAAAGTGATTCATGCAGGTACTATGAATTCTAGTAACCCCACAATCGCTGCCGCATTGGCAACAATTGAGGTTCTTGAAAAGGAAAATCCTTATGAGCGAATGTTCAGATTTGGAAATAAATTAATGGATGGTTTGAGAAAGGCTGCTGCTGCTAATAATCATAATTTATTGGTTCAGGGTCCGGGCCCGATGTTCAACATCGGGTTCACCAATTTGAAATCAGTGAATGATTATAGAGATACGCTGAGCTATGATCGTGCTAAACTGGGTAAATTTATATCTGCTATGCACGATGAACGGGTTAGAATTATAGGACGTGGTTTATGGTACATAAGTGCAGCCCATACCGAGGCGGATATTGATCATGCTATTGAGGTTTCAGCAAGGGTAATGGGAAGTATATAAATCATTAGATTTATAGTTTTATTGTTGCAATAATCATAATTTCTTACAAATTGCGGTTTAATTAATGACTATGGATACTTGGAAGCTTTTGGAAGCTGTTTTGCCAAAAGAACGGATAAAATGCCGCTTAATTGATCTTGTTGCTTATGCTTCGGATGCTGGATTTTATTATCTGCGGCCAAAAGCAGTTGTGCAGCCTGTCAGTGAAGAGGAGATCATTGCATTGTTGGCTTTTTCGCATCAGCATAAAATTCCCATTACGTTTCGTACAGGAGGAACCAGCTTATCCGGACAATCCATAACAGATGGCATTCTGGTAGATTTAAGCCAGTACTGGAATCAATTGAACATTGAGGATGAGGGAAATTTAGTCAGAGTGCAACCTGGAATTACCGGTTCGATGGTAAATAACTACCTCAAAAAGCATAAAAGAAAGATTGGTCCTGATCCATCTAGTATTGATGCGGCAATGATGGGAGGGATCCTGTCAAACAATTCAAGCGGGATGTGCTGTGGGGTTAGTCTGAATTCTTACCATACTACCAGGCATATTCGGTTCATTCTTCCTTCTGGAAAAAGTTTTTCTACAGAGAATAATGATGATTATTCCCGTTTTGAGCAGGAATGCCCAGATGTCTATTCATCCATTTTAAATTTAAGGCAACAGATAGCTGATAATCCGACACTTTCAGATCGTATCAGAACCAAATATCTCAGCAAAAATACCGTGGGATACTCTTTGAATGCCTTTATCGATTACTCTCATCCGCTGGATATTTTTTCTCACCTATTGATCGGTGCAGAGGGTACTTTAGGCTTTATTGCCGAGGCAGTCATGGAAACGGTGGCCGACTATCCTTATAAATCATCCGCATTTATATATTTTGAAAATATTTATTCTGCCTGCCAGGCAATTGAGCCTTTAAGGATGACAGGCGCCGAAGCCGTCGAATTAATGGACAGAGCATCTTTGCGTTCAATTGAGAACGTGAAAGGGGTTCCTGCAATTCTAAAAACACTGCCTGACCAAGCTGCTGCTTTATTAGTGGAGTATCAAAGCAATAGTGTGGATGAACTTCAGGCCAAGATTGAGAGCTTAAAGCCTTATTCAGCAAAATTTGTATTGCTTGAACCTATCAGTTTTACTTCCGATCCGGGGATTCAGGCTTTTTACTGGAAACTGCGTAAGGGGATGTTCCCTGCCGTTGGCGCGGTAAGGGCAAGCGGAACAACCGTTGTATTAGAAGATATTGCAGTCCCTGTTGCTCAGTTAGGTGATGCTATTCTTGACCTCCATGTGCTTTTTGCAAAATATAAGTATGATAATGCCATTATTTTTGGACATGCCAAGGATGGAAATATCCATTTTGTAGTTACGCAGTCGTTTAATTCGGCTGATGAAGTTGACCGTTACGACCGCTTTTTGAGAGAGGTTGTAGCGCTGGTTGTCAATAAATATGACGGTGCGCTGAAGGCAGAGCATGGCACTGGCAGGAATATGGCACCTTTTGTGGAAACAGAATGGGGTACAGAAGCCTATCAGATCATGAAAAGCCTGAAAAAGGTTATTGACCCTGAAAATCTTTTGAATCCAGGTGTGATCATCAATGAGCATAAAAATGCACACCTTCAGGACCTTAAATCTTTGCCCGTTGTGGAGCAAGAAGTGGATAAATGTATTGAATGTGGCTATTGTGAACATAAGTGCCCAAGCAGAAATGTAACACTTACTCCGCGTCAACGAATTGTTGTAAGGCGTGAATTGGCACTTTTAGAGGCAGCTGGAAAATTTGAACTTCATGCAGAATTGGTGAAGCAGTATCAATATGATGGATTAGATACCTGTGCGGTTGATGGGTTATGTGCCACAAGTTGCCCGGTTGATATCAATACAGGCGATCTGGTTAAACGATTACGCAGAGAAAGCCATTCTCCATTCTCCAATAAAGTAGCTTTGTTCGTTTCAAAGAACTTCTATCTGGTTACGGTATTGGTGAACTTTGCACTTGAAGCTGGTACATTAGTAAATTCGGTATTCGGTAAAAATGCCATGATAAAATTAACTAAGGCATTTAAAAAATTAATTCCTGAATTTCCATTATGGAGTAATCAGCTCATTACCAGCGGGGCTATTTCAGGTAAATACAAAAAGGAGATTGATTTTGAAACTAAAACCGGGCCTGCAGTTGTTTATTTTCCAACCTGTATATCAAGGGTAATGGGTGGTGCTCCCAATAAAAAAAGTATTCCAGATTCCTTCTTGAGTGTTTCAGAAAAATCAGGTATTCAGGTAATTATTCCTGCAGGTATTGAGGCGCTTTGTTGCGGACAGCTATTCTCTTCAAAGGGATACAATTTGGCTTATGCCGATAAATGTAATGAGACTATTGATAAACTCTGGTCTGTTACTAAAGAGGGAATACTGCCTGTGATTTTGGATGTTACCTCTTGTTCACAAACCCTGCAGCAATGCCGTCCGGTTCTTAACGACCTGAATAAGCAGCGGTTTGATCGCCTAAGTATTCTAGATAGCATTGATTACCTACATGATTATGTTATTCCAGCTTGCGGACCTGTAGAAACTAAGGGTACAGTGGTATTGCACCCTGTTTGTTCATTGCAGAAAATGGGTCTTGAGCGAAAATTTGTTTCTGTTGCTTCACATTTTAGTGAAAAAGCAGAGGTGCCCATTCATTCCGGTTGTTGCGGAATGGCTGGCGATAGAGGTTTTATTTTTCCTGAACTAACCGCATCTGCTACGGCTCCTGAAGCCAATGAGGTTAAGAAAAATTCGTATGAAGGTTATTATTCATCTGGGAAAACTTGTGAGATATCCATGTCTGAAGCAGTAGGAAAGAATTATGAATCAATTCTTTATCTTGCCGATGAATGTTTAAAAGGTAAACCACTCGATTAATCCAATTCCATGAAAAGTAAAGTTGCTCTGATTACAGGAAGTACCAGTGGAATTGGGCTAGGAATTGCCAGGGCTTTTGCAAAAGCAGGCTTTAACCTTGTTATTCACGGACTTGAATCAAATGGTGCCGAAATTGCCCGCACTATTGCTATTGAACATCAGGTTGAAACCTTTTATTCATCAGCGAATCTTCTAAATCCCTCCGAAATTGAAGGGATGGTTGCAGCTGCCCTTGCTAAATTTGGAACTATTGATGTGCTGATCAATAACGCTGGAATTCAGTATGTTTCAGACATTGAAAATTTTCCTCTTTCTAAATGGAATGATATTATCAGCATTAATTTAACGGCTTCTTTCTGTACTTCTAAGTCTGTATGGCAAGGCATGAAGCAAAATAATTGGGGTAGAATCATTAATATTTCTTCAGCCCACGGTTTAGTAGGATCTGAATTTAAATCAGCTTATGTTGCCTCAAAACATGGCTTAATTGGCCTGACTAAGGTCTTAGCTTTAGAAGGCGCTGAATTTGGAATTACGGCGAATGCTATCTGTCCTGGCTTTGTGCAAACTCCCCTCGTTGATAAGCAGATCACTGATCTTTCCAAACAGCAGAATGTTTCAGAAACAGAAATAATTCAGAAACATATTTTGAAAAAACACGCTGTTAAAGAGTTTGTAAGCATCGATGCAATTGCAGCACTTTGCTTATTTTTAGCTTCAGAAAATGCTGCTATGATTACAGGTACTTCAATGCCTGTAGATGGGGGCTGGACTGCGAGTTAGTTCTTGGTGGATCATTTCGCGCTATACCCGCAATATCCTATCTTAATCTGTCTGATGATTTGATCAATTTCTCATCTTTTCTGATTCCTCTCAAAGCAAGAATGACAAAAAATACACTCAGGGAGGGTAGAATTACTCCCAGTCCATAATTTTCTGTTTGTAGGTTAATTGCACCCAGGGCTTGTTTGGCAACTTGAACCAGCCAGAAACTAAAACCCAGAATTGCAACAATGCTCAGATAGCACATTTTAATCTGTTGATTCCGGTTTTTAAATAGAAAAATGGTAATAAATGGAATTAAGCCCAGAATTACTGTCGCGATGGTTAAGGCTAAAAAGGCTTCCGTTTGCACGATTTGTCCGCCAACACTTTCCTGAATTCCAGTAATTTTTAAAGCCCGGGAAGAACCATCGGGATTATAAACCTGTAGATATGGGAATAAAAATAGTCCGAAAATAGCTGCGGTTGCAAAAAATAGCCAGATGGTTTGTACTCGTTGAAGCATGATGACATTGTTTCATGCAAATATATATTTTTTTATGCATCCTTAAAGTTTACACATGATTTACAGCCATCTTAATTGATTGGATTTAGGATAAAAATATCGTCTTCCTCGCCACAATTTGCCTTTTCCGCATTACCTTTACAGCTTGGACACGGTACAAAGATATTTTATAGAAATTGCCTATAATGGAACAGCTTATCATGGATGGCAGATCCAAAAGAATGCGCTTTCTGTTCAGGAATTGGTTAATAAGGTGCTTTCTACACTTTGCAGGCAGAATATTGAGACCTTAGGATGTGGCCGTACAGATACCGGTGTTCATGCAAGGCAGCTATTTGCCCATGTGGATATTCCTGCTGACATTGATGTGCTAAACCTGCAGTTTCTGCTAAGTATGAACTCCATGCTTCCTTTTGATATTGTGGTAAAGCGTTTTATAAAAGTTGCTCCAGATGCACATGCACGTTTTGATGCAAGCCTTCGTTCTTATGAATATCATATCCATTTTACAAAAGATCCATTTCTTCATAATTTTTCGTGGCTATTACGTGATAAACCAGACCTAGCCCTCATGAACCAAGCAGCAGCTATCCTCATGGAGTATAAAGATTTTAGTTGTTTCAGTAAATCAAATACAAAAACACTGACTAATAATTGTCTGATTCAAAGAGCTGAGTGGGTAAAAACTGAAAATGGCATTGTATTTCATATTTCGGCAGATCGATTTTTAAGGAATATGGTTCGTGCAATTGTGGGAACCCTTATCAAAGTGGGAAAGAAGGAGATGGAGGTTCAGGATATTAGAAAGGTGATCGACAGTAAAAACAGATCGGTAGCCGGTGAGTCTGTTGCCGCATGCGGGTTATATCTAACAGAAGTAATTTATCCCTATTTATCGCTTGAAAAATAAATTCACAACAATCAAAGCCCTTAAGAATAATAGGATTTGAATCAATATCTTCCAAACTAAATGGCAAAAGTAAGCGGCAATGCAGTTGATGTAAATCTCCTGAAAAGAGTTTTTCGGTATGCTTATCCATACCAAAGCATTTTTGCATGGTCAATTTTTTTGACCATCCTTCTAGCTATTCTTGCGCCTCTTCGGCCATGGCTCATTCAGTACACCCTGGATAAATATATTATTCTGAATGATAGCAGCGGATTACTTAATATGAGCCTATTAATGGTTGGATTATTACTGCTGCAAACTGGCGTTCAGTATTATCATACCTTTTTTACAAATGTTCTTGGCCAGTCGGTGATCAAAGACCTGCGCGTAAATGTTTTTAATCACATTAGTAGCCTTAAACTTAAATATTTCGACCGCACACCTATTGGGCAGCTGATTACGCGAACGGTTTCCGATTTGGAAACAATAGCAGATATATTTTCTGAAGGTTTGATTGTTATTGTCGGTGATGTTTTACAGGTAGTTGCAATTATTGCCGTAATGCTTTATACCGACTGGGAACTTACGATTGTTATTTTAATTCCAATGCCCTTTTTAATGGTTGCATCGTACGTGTTTAAAGAAGCGATCAAATCTGCCTTTCAGGATGTGCGAACGCAAATATCAAATTTGAACACCTTTTTACAAGAGCATATTTCCGGAATCCGGATTATCCAATATTTTGCAAGAGAAGACCAAGAGATGCAGAAGTTTAAACAGATCAATGCCAAACATCGCGATGCTCATATTCGGTCAAACTGGTATTATTCTATCTTCTTTCCTGTAGTCGAAATCATTTCAGCAATCTCAATTGGCTTGCTGGTTTGGTATGGCTCAAGATCCATTATTTCTGATCAAATTTCTCCAGGCGTGGTGGTTTCGTTCATTATGTACATCAATATGTTATTCAGGCCTATCCGCGAACTTGCAGATAAGTTTAATACCCTACAAATGGGCATGGTTGGTGCTGAGCGGATATTCAATGTACTGGATACCGACGAAACAACTGAAGATAAGGGAAAACATAAACCATCTCATTTGAACGGTGATATACAATTTAAAAATGTGTGGTTCGCTTATACTGATGAAAATTGGGTATTGAAGGATATTTCCTTTCACCTTAAACCCGGCGAGACCCTGGCATTGGTTGGTGCAACTGGTGCCGGCAAATCATCCACCATCAATATTTTAAATCGTTTTTACGAAGTTAATAAGGGTAGTGTATTGGTCGACGGAATTGATATTCGGGAGTATGAACTTAACTATCTCCGTTCAAATATTGCCACCGTCTTGCAGGATGTTTTTCTTTTTTCGGATTCCATCGCCAATAATATCAATCTGAATAATCAGGAGATTGGCCGAGATGCACTGTTGAAAGCTGCTCAGGATGTGGGTGCAGTAGAGTTCATCAACCGGCTACCCGGTGGTTTCGATTATGATGTAATGGAAAGAGGAGCTACTTTATCGGCTGGTCAGGCTCAGCTCATTTCCTTCATCCGCGCTTTGGTTTACAACCCTCAGATTTTGGTTCTGGATGAAGCTACCGCTGCGGTTGATACTGAAACCGAGGAGCTTATTCAAAAGGCCATCAATAAACTGATGGAGGGTCGAACTTCAATCGTTATTGCCCATCGTTTATCAACCATTCAAAATGCCGACCGCATCATTGTACTAGATCAGGGTGAGATCAAAGAAATGGGTACCCATCAGGAGCTTTTAAAACTCAATGGTTTTTATAAACGCCTGTATGATCTGCAGTTTAACTCAGAAGGAATTGCCAAAGGATAAATTATCCTGAAAATAAATTACCTTAGATTTTAAGATTATTTTTCTTGTTATGAAGAGAGTTGTATCACACCTAACCTTTCAGGTTTTAGTTGCCATCGTTTTAGGAGTGCTGGTCGGTATTAATTTTCCGGGTTTTGCACCTACGGCCAAACTGATCAGTCAAACCTTCATCAACATGATTAGCATGCTAATCGCCCCGATTATTTTTTTTACCATCGTTTTGGGTATTGCCCAGATGAGTGACATGAAAAAAGTAGGCAGGGTAGGTGGTAAGGCACTACTTTATTTTGAGGTAATTACTACGGTGGCCATCATCATTGGTTTGCTGGTTGCCAATATTTTCCAACCTGGCAAAGGGGTGGTTGTAAGTGCTTCAAGTGCAGATGCTTCCAAAATACAAACTTACCAAGACTCTGCATCTGGCATGAACTGGGTAGAGTTTTTTGCTCATATTGTTCCTAAGAACATTTTTGAATCTTTTGCCAAGGGAGATATTCTGCAAATTTTGTTTTTTGCGGTTCTGTTTGGATTTGCACTGAGCCGTATGGGTTCTGCCGGAACTTCTCTGATCGGCACCTTTGAAAAATTATCGAAAGTGATCTTTAACATCATGAAGATGATTATGGTACTTGCTCCATTTGGAGCTTTTGGAGGCATGGCATTTACCATAGGCACTTACGGGCTTGAAACGTTGTATCCATTGGGAAAGCTGATGATCGCCGTGTACATGACCATGATCCTGTTCATTTTCGGAGTGCTGAATCTGATTTGTTATCTGTATAAATTCAGTCTTTGGCAATTATTAAAATATATCAGACAGGAAATTGTGATTGTTGTTGGTACATCTTCATCCGAATCGGTGCTGCCAAGTATAATTCTCAAGCTTGAAAAATTTGGCTGCTCCAAATCTGTCGTAGGACTAGTGGTACCCACTGGATATTCATTCAACCTCGACGGCACTTCCATTTACCTGTCAATGGCGGTGATATTTTTATCCCAGGTTTTCAATATTGACCTGAGTATTGGTCAGCAAATCACCATTATCGGGGTCTTGATGATTACCTCTAAAGGTGCTGCAGGCGTAACTGGAAGTGGTTTTATTGTGTTGGCATCTACATTAACAGCACTAAAGGTGGTTCCGATTGAGAGTATTGCCATTTTATTGGGAGTAGATCGATTCATGTCTGAAGCCAGGGCAATTACCAACCTGATTGGTAATGCAGTGGCTTCTGTTGTCATTGCTAAAAGCGAAAAGGAGTTTGACGAAAAGGCCTATAAACGAGCGATTGACCCAAATGCTCCTGAGGAGGTGATTACGATTTAAAAAGGCTAAAATTCCTTTAATTCTTTTTGACTTTACCTTTTGAGATTCTGAGCGATTCTGTTAGCTTTGCGTTACAAAAAAATATTCAATGAGTGTACTGGTTAATAAAAATTCAAAAGTAATCGTTCAGGGGTTCACAGGTAATGAGGGTACTTATCATGCCTCTCAGATGATCGAGTATGGAACACAGGTTGTAGGTGGTGTAACTCCGGGTAAAGGCGGGCAAACACATCTTGACCGTCCGGTGTTTAACACGGTAAAAGATGCCGTAGATAAAGCAGGTGCTGATGTATCCATCATATTTGTACCACCGGCTTTTGCTGCTGATGCAATCATGGAAGCTGCTGAAGCAGGAATTAAAGTTATTGTTTGTATCACTGAAGGAATTCCTACAAAGGATATGATTCTGGTGAAGGAATATATTTCAGACAAAGATTGCCGCTTGATTGGCCCTAATTGTCCGGGTATCATCACTGCTGATGAAGCTAAGATCGGTATCATGCCAGGTTTTATCTTTAAAAAAGGCGGAGTAGGCATCGTTTCTAAATCTGGAACTCTTACTTATGAAGCTGTTGATCAGGTAGTTAAAGCAGGATTAGGTATTACCACTGCCATTGGTATTGGTGGTGATCCGATCATTGGAACCCCCACTAAAGAAGCGGTGATGTTATTGATGAACGATCCTGAAACAAAAGGTATTGTCATGATCGGTGAGATTGGTGGCGGAATGGAAGCGGAAGCTGCTTACTGGATCAAAGAAAATGGTACGAAGCCGGTAGTTGGGTTCATCGCAGGTCAAACTGCGCCTCCGGGACGTAGAATGGGTCATGCTGGTGCAATTGTTGGCGGTGCCGATGATACTGCTGCTGCCAAGATGAAAATCATGAGAGAATGCGGTATTCGTGTGGTGGAGTCGCCGGCCGAGATCGGTGCTGCAATGGCTGAAGAACTTGCAAAATTATAATTAGCTTCAAGCTAAGAAATTGAAAACCGGCTTCATGTCGGTTTTTTTATGCCTTTTGAGTTTTGAATTCATTTCAATTTTTGATAAAATAACACCGGAATATACTAAGCTTGTATAGGTTCTCTTTTTTTCGATAAGGAATGATGAATGCCTGTCATACCTATATTTTTTATCCTTTGCGTCTCTGCGTCTTTGCGAGCTTTCCTGCTTTGATTGAATAATTTTAAAAAAAAATGGTCTCGCAAAGACGCAAAGACGCGCTTGTATGACGGGAAAGAATAATTGCAAAAGGGCGTAAATACTGAGATCCAGGACTTTCTATTTGCTCTTTTAGCTTAAAATAGCGATATTTGCATTTATTAACCAATATATGAAGCATATGAAAACCCTAATTTTTATAGTCTTCAGCTTTATTTCAGTTGCTACAGCTTCAGCTCAGCAAACAGATATACCGAAGGATACTTTACAGAAAGATAGCATTCAGGCAGACAGCATTCTTTCCACTAATTTACGTACTGTTCGTGGAAGGGCAACTTATTACGCCAGTAAATTTCAAGGTCGCCGAACCAGTAACGGAGATATTTTCAGTAATAATAAAATGACTGCAGCCCATCTAAAATTACCATTCGGAACCCTAGTTACTGTTACAAATCTTGATAATGGGCGTTCTGTTATTGTTCGGGTAAATGACCGCGGTCCGCATTCCAAGTCCTTTATGATTGATGTTTCACAGGCCGCAGCCAAAGAACTTGGTTTCTATGGTAAGGGAGTGGCAAATGTGGTGATTAGCTACAAAATTCCTGAAAATTAAATCATTAAACTCTTTCCCAAATTGTAGCCTTCATGTCATATTCCTTGCTCGTTAAACTCTTTCGCGCAGCCTTCCTATATTTACAATCAAATGGGATACAATAAATTAACACCGGAAGAAGAATATATTATCCTGCACAAGGGTACAGAAAGACCCTATACGGGCCAATATCTGGAGAATAAGCAATCAGGAATTTATATTTGCAGGCAATGTGACACCCCTCTTTATCGCTCAGAAGATAAGTTTGATTCGCACTGTGGCTGGCCAAGTTTTGATGATGAAATTGCGGGGGCAGTAAAGAAACTAACCGATAAGGATGGTCATCGCACAGAAATATTATGTAATAATTGCGGCGGGCATTTAGGTCATGTATTCGAAGGTGAAAAACTTACCCCTAAAAATACACGACATTGTGTGAATTCAATTTCTATGAAATTCATTCCATCACTGGGATAATATTCTTAGAATTTAATTCTTTTTAGCCCAGAATACTCCCCACATTAAATATTTTGAAAGTAGGTCAACTTCATTGAATCCTGCTTTTTTCAAATTCTCTAAATGCCAGCCAACCGGACTATGGAAATCATGAGCATCCTGATGCGCCATCCACATGTTCCAGTTTTCTTCTGTGGAACCTAGCTTTAGGGCCTCTGCTTTCCAGCATTCAATGTTTTTGAAGTAAATCTCATTGGTAATGCCCCGGGTTTGGTCTGCAAAAATAAATAGGCCATCAGTTTTCAGAGCGTAAAAAACATCCTTGTATAAATTGAATTTGAATGGGTCTTGTACATGGTGTATTGCGATACTCGACATCACCAGATCATAAGACTTTTCTGAAAGATGCATGTTTTTAAAATCAGCCTGCAGGTAGTTCATGTTTGATTGATTGCCAAATCTTTTTCTGCTTTCTTCTAAAATATCTTCAGAAAGATCCAGTGCATCGATCTGCGCTTCAGGAAAGTATTCCAGTATTCTTTGAGTCAGATTGCCTGTTCCGCAACCTAGATCCAGAATACGTAAAGGCTTAAAATCAGGCTCAAGATACAGGAACATAGTATGAAGTAGCTCGTCATATCTGGGTACACATTTTTTGATTAGGTCTGAGTATTTGCTACTTAACTGATCATAAAAATCTTCTACATTTTCCATTTATCCTTCTTGAAATATTTAAGTATGATTTTTTTAATAAAAGTCCTAATTTCACAGTTTTAATATTCATTATGAAATTACTCGAAGGAAAAATAGCATTAATTACGGGAGCATCTAAAGGTATCGGACGAAAGATCGCAGAAAAATTTGCCGAACATGGTGCTGATGTAGCATTTACTTATCTTTCTTCTGTAGAGAAAGGCGAAGCTCTTGAACAGGAATTGCAAAGTTTTGGTACCAAAGTGAAAGGTTATCGTTCAGATGCTTCAAAATTTGATGAGGCTGAGAAACTGATCGAAGATATAGTAGCCGACTTTGGAACGCTTGATATCGTGGTAAATAATGCCGGAATAACCAAGGATGGTTTATTGATGCGCATGAGCGAAGAGAACTGGGATGATGTTTTGAATATCAATTTGAAATCTGTTTTTAATGTTACCAAAGCTGCTTCGAAAGTAATGATGAAGAACCGAAAAGGCTCGTTTATCAATATGAGTTCTGTTGTTGGGGTGCAAGGAAATGCCGGACAGGCAAACTATGCTGCTTCAAAAGCTGGGATCATAGGCTTTTCAAAATCCATAGCCAAAGAACTTGGATCACGAAATATTCGTACCAATGTTGTTGCTCCTGGTTTCATCCGCACAGAAATGACTGATGTACTTGATCCAAAAGTGGTTGAAGGATGGGCACAGGCAATACCATTGAAACGCGCAGGCGAAACAGATGATGTAGCTAATTTATGCGTATTTCTAGGCTCTGATATGAGTGGGTACATTACAGGGCAGGTTATTCCTGTTGATGGGGGCATGCTTTAGGAGATATGAGATATGAGATATGAGATATGAGATATGAGATTGCACAATTAGCTTTCTGCTTTTAGCTTTAGGAGATATGAGATATGAGATATGAGATATGAGATTTGAGATATGAGATTGCACAATTAGCTTTTAGCTTTAGGAGATATGAGATATGAGATATGAGATGTGAGATTGCACAATTAGCTTTTAGCTTTTCGCTTTCGCCTTTCCGCTTTTAGCTTTCCGCTTTCCGCTTTCACCTTTCCTCTTAAAACTGCTAAATTTGTCGTAAAAGCTATGCCACTATTGTTTCAATTGCAATTTACAAACTCTTCATTTTTTTGGCTTTTAGGATGCCTGGCTCTAGGTATTGCCTATGCTTTTATTCTCTATGGATCATCCAATAACTTACACAGCTCATTAAGAAAGTTTCTTTTTGGGCTCAGAGCGATAATTATTTCTATCATTGCCTTTTTGCTGGTTGCTCCACTAATAAAAACAACAAACCGTACTATAGAAAAACCTCTGATCCTGATTGCACAGGATAATTCATCGTCGATATTGATCTCAAAAACAGCAGATTTTAATCAGCAGCGATATATTAATCAAATTCGTGAACTGGAGAAGAACCTTTCAGCAGATTTTGAAGTAAGGACATTCAATTTTGATTCTCAGGTTAAAAATGGGCTGGATCTTAAGTTTGATGGCAAGCTAACAGATATTTCATCCTTGTTTAAACTGATTGATGATCAGTTTTCAAATCGAAATGTTGGGGCCTTGATTCTAAGCAGTGATGGAATTTATAATCGCGGAGCAAATCCTCAATATGAGAGTAAAAACCTGCTTGCACCAATTTATACCATTGCCCTTGGAGATACTATTGCCAAGCGCGACCTCCTGATTGCAAATGTGAATTATAATGCAATTAGTTATCTGGATAATGATTTTCAAATTGAAATAAGTTTGGAGGCCTATCAGGCAAAGGGGAGTGCCTCTGTTTTATCGGTCTCATCTTCTGCTGGGATTCTTTATTCAAAACCGATTTCTATTAATGCTGATGAATTCAGGCAAAATATACTTTTAACTCTGCCTGCCGAACGTAAAGGTATTCAGCGCTATTCAATCCGCCTGGCACCGGTTACTAGTGAGTTGTCGTTCGTCAATAATACTCAAACTATCTTTGTAGAGGTGATCGATGGCAAGCAAAAAGTTTTGATCCTCGCAAATTCTCCTCATCCCGATATAACGGCATTAAAACAGGCTATTGAGACCAATAAAAACTATGCTGTAAAAGTTAAATTAGCAACTGATGTTCTTAAATCGGATATTCAGGAGGCTGGGCTCATTATCCTGCATCAATTGCCTTCAGTAACAAATAATGCACAAGACATGATTCTGCTAAGTGCAAATAAGCCACTTTTATACATCTTGGGTTCACAAAGTAATATTCCTGCTTTTGTAGCTTCACAATTTGTATTGGGGATTACCAGTTCTGGGGTCATGCAGGAAGTTACTCCAGTATTGAAATCGGATTTTTATGCGTTTACATTATCTGATGCCAACAAATTGAAAATTAGCAACTTCGGTCCATTACTCAGTCCTTTTGGTAATTATGGTTTAAAAGGACCGAGTACTGTATTCATTACCCAACAGATCGGAAAATTAGCCACAGAAAAGCCACTTTTGGTATTTGGCGACGACAATCAGCGTAGAATCGGTGTTTTAGCAGCTGAGGGTATATGGAAATGGCGACTCGAAGATTTTCAGGAAAATGCCAATCATGATGCCACTAATGAATTGATTCAAAAAACAATACAGTACCTTTCAACCAAGGAGGATAAGCGAAAATTTCGTGTTTATTCTTCTAAAAATACTTTTGATGAAAATGAGCAGGTGGTGCTTAATGCCGAGTTGTATAATGATACTTATCAGCTGCTTAATATTCCCGATGTAAATATTGCCCTGAAAAGTAAGTTGGGCAAAGGGTATTCCTTTCTATTTTCCAGAACCTCTAATTCCTATTTGCTAAATGCAGGAATATTGCCAGCTGGAGAATACAGCTATTCTGCAAAAACCAATTTAGGGAAGGTTTCATATCAGGCAGATGGACAATTTGTAGTTACCGAGCAGCAGACTGAGTTTAAACAAAGTCTTGCCAATCATCAGTTATTGTTTGCAATGGCCGAGCAAAATGGCGGCAAAATGTTATTCCCTGGTCAATTGAATAGCCTTCCTGAGATGATTAGGAAAAATGAAACCGTCAAAACTATTTCCTATGAAGACCGCAAGTATGAGGAATTGATCAATCTAAATTTTTTATTTTTTCTGATAGTTGCGCTACTGAGCATTGAATGGTTCTCAAGAAAGCGAAATGGTGAAGTCTGAAAAAAAAGATGCAAGAAAATAATAAAAACCTCTCCTTATTTAATAAACTAAGGATTCAGACCAATAAAGGAATTTGATAAGAAAAGAAGTTTTTAAATTTATTTTAACTCAATTCCCAAAAAAAGAACTTTTTTTCTCTTCTTTTGCTGCTTCCTGAATGATCACGAATACGTCTTCATTTTCTTTCTTCATCAGGTATTTTTCGCGGGCAAATTTTTCGAGTTTGCTTTGATTGGTGGTTAGTTCATTCAGATCTTTTACCGCTTTAGCTGATTCAAGGGTATAGAATGCTTTTTCGGCCTCCAGTTTATTCAGCTGGCTACGATATTCGTATTGTGAAATCAAATCATTGCGGTCAAAAAATAGCATCCAGGTAAGAAATGCAACGAATGCAATCAAATATTTATTTCGGATCAGATTTAAAATTCTAGCCATTAGTACAAATATAAAACAAAAACATCCTAAGATTGATATTCTTAAGATGTTTTGCTATCGGGTATTATCAACTTATTAACACCTGCTTATTTAATGTATTTAAAACTCTTACCTAGGAAGCGTGCATTACTGCCTAATTCTTCCTCAATACGAAGTAATTGATTGTATTTTGCGATCCTGTCTGAGCGTGATGCCGAACCGGTTTTAATCTGTCCGCAGTTTAATGCTACTGCAAGGTCGGCAATGGTAAAATCTTCTGTTTCGCCAGATCGGTGGCTCATCACGGAAGTATAACCGTTGTTTTGAGCTAATGAAACTGCATTGATCGTTTCGGTAAGAGTACCGATCTGATTTACTTTTACCAAAATTGAATTGGCAGTTTCGCTGTCAATTCCTTGTTGCAATCTTTTCACATTAGTAACAAAAAGATCATCGCCAACTAATTGAACTTTTGAACCTATCTTTTCTGTCAATAATTTCCATCCAGCCCAGTCATCCTCAGCCATACCATCTTCGATTGATATTATTGGATATTTGTTTGCTAATTGAGCAAGATATTCAGCTTGCTCAGCGCTAGTTCTAATCGCACCTTTTTCACCTTCAAATTTGGTGTAATCGTACTTTCCATCTTTGTAGAATTCTGATGCAGCGCAATCAAAAGCTAGAAAAATGTCTTTTCCTGCAGTATAGCCAGCTTTTTCAATAGCCAGCAAAATGGTTTCGACGCCATCTTCTGTGCCTTCAAATTTAGGAGCAAAGCCACCCTCATCACCTACAGCTGTAGAAAGACCACGGTCATGCAATATCTTTTTTAAGGTATGGAACACTTCAGTTCCCCAGCGAAGAGCCTCAGAGAAAGAAGATGCACCAGCAGGCATGATCATGAATTCCTGAAACGCGATCGGAGCATCAGAGTGTGAGCCGCCGTTTACAATATTCATCATTGGAATTGGTAAGGTATTCGCATTAACTCCTCCAATGTATCGGTACAAAGGTTGGCGACTTTCCTGAGCAGCAGCTTTAGCAACTGCTAAAGAAACACCCAAAATTGCATTTGCACCCAGATTACCTTTGTTCTCAGTACCATCTATTTCAATAAGTAATTGATCTATACTATTTTGAGAAAATACATCAATTCCGACAAGTTCTTGAGCGATTTTTTCATTAACATTGGCAACAGCCTTTAAAACACCTTTCCCTAAATAAACAGATTTATCATTATCGCGAAGCTCAACAGCTTCATGAATTCCGGTTGAAGCACCTGATGGTACTGCAGCACGGCCCATAATGCCATTTTCTGTAATTACATCTACTTCTATTGTTGGATTTCCACGTGAATCCAGAATTTGTCTTGCGTGAACGTCGAGAATTAAACTCATATTATTTTTGGTTCTGATTGAAATTATATTTTATATGTAAAAGTACACGTGCACTAATTAATTGAGCATGGCAACAAAATCATCGAAAAGATATCTTGAATCATGAGGGCCAGGTGATGATTCTGGATGATATTGCACTGAAAATGCTTTCTTACCTTTTACCCTGATTCCTTCAATCGATTGATCGTTCAAGTTAACATGTGTAATTTCTACCTTATCTGAATTGCGTACATCATCTGGAATTACTCCAAATCCGTGATTTTGGGAGGTTACCTCACAATGATTGATAATCACATTTTTTACTGGATGATTTAATCCTCTGTGACCGTTAAACATTTTCATGGTACGTATATCATTTGCAAGTGCAAGTAACTGATGCCCTAAACAAATTCCAAATAATGGCTTATTTGAAGCGAGAACTGCTTTTACAGTTTCAATGGCATAGGGCATGGCTGATGGGTCGCCGGGGCCATTCGAAATGAAATATCCATCAGGATTCCATTTTTCCATTTCTGCAAATGTAGTTTTAGCAGGAAATACTTTAGAGAAAACTCCTCTGCTATCAAAATTCCTCAATATATTTTTCTTTACGCCAAGATCAAGTACTGCAACCCGTTTTGCAGCTTCCTTATTACCGTATTCATAGGCCTCTTTAGTTGATACTTGTGAAGATAACTCCAAGCCATCCATTGAAGGTACTGATGCTAGCTTCTGTTTTAATTCGTCAATGTTTAATATTTCAGAAGAAATAATAGCATTCATTGCTCCTTTATCACGAATATGTCTTACCAAAGATCGGGTATCTACATCTGATATCCCGACGATATGTTCATCCTGAAAATAGTCCTGAATCGAGGAATCTGCTTGTTTTCTGCTGTAGGCAATATTGAAATTTTTACAAACCAAGCCTGAAATTTTGATGCTTTCTGATTCTACCTCTTCTTTGTGAATCCCGTAATTTCCAATATGCGAATTGGTTGTAACCATAATCTGTCCAAAATAAGAAGGATCTGTAAAGATCTCTTGATATCCGGTCATACCCGTATTGAAACAAATTTCACCAGTGGTAGTTCCAATTTTTCCTGCGGCTTTTCCGTGATAAATTGTACCATCTTCCAAAAGCAGTACTGCAGGTAATTTGATGTAAGTATTCATTTAATAAAAATTGAAAAGGTATTTAAAATCGATTGAAGAGCAATGATTTCGGAAGATTTTCCGCGGTGTAGAGGGAAGTTTTTTACTTCATATTTCACGTCGTTAAAATTAGGTAATTATTACTAAAATTGAAAGTTTTGATGAAGGATTTATAAAATTCTTTTTCCTGACATCATTTAGATATATTTTGACTGTGTATTGTTTCTATTAATCCTAACTTTGAATTGAATTAAAACCCTGCTACATGTCTACACATAAAGAGGTAAAACGGATCACTACGAATACGATCCAGGAAATGAAGCAAAAAGGCGAGAAGATTGCCATGCTCACTTCGTATGATTATTCAATGGCTACCATTGTTGATGAAGGTGGTATTGATGTTATTCTTGTTGGCGACTCAGCCTCAAACGTGATGGCTGGGCATGAAACAACCTTGCCAATCACGCTCGATCAGATGATTTATCATGCTGCCTCTGTAGTTAGGGCAGTAAAACGGGCTCTAGTTGTTGTCGATCTTCCGTTCGGGTCTTACCAGGGTAATTCTAAAGAAGCCCTAAATTCGGCCATCAGGATTATGAAAGAATCTGGAGCTCATGCTGTTAAGCTAGAAGGCGGCATAGAAATACGTGAATCTGTAGAGCGAATAATCACGGCAGGCATTCCGGTAATGGGACATTTGGGATTAACACCTCAATCGATCTATAAATTTGGTACGTATAACGTACGGGCAAAGGAAGAGGCCGAAGCAGAAAAATTAAAGCAGGATATTTTGGTACTTCAGGAGGCAGGATGCTTTTCAGTAGTTCTTGAAAAGATACCTGCAAAACTTGCTAAAGAGGTTACGGATAGCGTTAAAATTCCAACGATTGGGATTGGAGCAGGGCAACATTGCGACGGACAGGTTCTGGTGATCAATGATATGATCGGTTTGACCAAAGGATTTAAGCCACGATTTTTAAGACAATATCTAAATCTTTTTGAACAGATCAATGGTGCTGTTCATTCCTATGTTAAAGATGTGAAAGCCGGCAATTTTCCAAATGAAAAGGAACAATATTAAGAATAGATAATTAATGGCTATTCCTGAATTTAAAAAAGCAAAATTCCCTGTTCTTTCACTCGATATTACCGATAAGGATATTCTTTTTGAGGATAACCACTTAATCGCTGTAAATAAGCGGGCAGGAGATATTGTACAGGTTGATGATACTGGAGATGAATCGCTCGATGAAAAAGTTAAGCGATACATTGCCAAAAAATACAATAAACCGAACGGTGCATTTTTGGGTGTGGTACATCGTCTTGACCGACCAGTTAGCGGAGTTATTTTATTTGCCAAAACGAGCAAGTCACTTGATCGAATAAATAAGATGTTCAAAAGCCGTGACATGCATAAAACCTATTGGGCGGTAGTTCGTAATCGTCCGGCTGTTGAACAAGGAACACTGGTGCATTGGCTGGTTAAGAATCCGCAGAAAAATGTAACCAAGGCCTATGAAAAGGAAGTGCCAGGAAGCCAGCGTGCAGAACTAAATTATAAACTTTTAGGTGAGCTTGGAGGCTATTATCTCATAGAAGTTGATCCGATTACCGGCCGTCCTCATCAAATTCGTGTGCAGTTATCAACGCTAAATTGTCCGATAGTTGGCGATAATAAATATGGATATCCTCGTGGTAGCCTTAAAAAAAGTATTTGTTTGCATGCCCGCAGACTTCAATTTATGCATCCCGTTAAGTTGGAGCCTGTTCATATTTTTGCAGCACTGCCACAGGATGGATTCTGGGAACGCTTTGAAGTTTTTGGATGATCTTTACTGGTCAAATGAGGTGTTTAGACTTAAATCTTCCCAAGCTTTATTTTCTCTTCAACCATTTTGTATTTCTCAGGAATGGCATCTAGAACTGGTTAACCTACAACAAGTTGTAAGGGTGGGTTTTGACTGTTTACTACTTTTATCAGTTATCTGTTATCTGTTATCAGTTATCTGTTGTCAGTTATCAGTTGTCAGTTGTCTGAGGAAGGAGGTATGAAGTCTTAGGTCTGAAAAAAGAAGAAAATTTCAATTAGCAGTAAACAGTCTTTGTTCTTGGCTCTTGGTTCCAGATTCTATTATCTGTTGTCTGTTATCAGTTATCTGAGGTATGAGGTATGAAGAAAGTAGAAAATTTCAATTAGCAGTAAACAGTCTTGTTTCTTTGATCTTTTGTCTTTGTTCCTGGTTCCATTCTTCAGTTGTCAAGCATTTGGGATAGTAAAAAAAATAGCCGTCATAATTAAATGGCGGCTATTAATAAGATTTAACAAAGAACCTAAGCTAATTTTGCCTGTAAGTTTTGGTCAATTGCATCGAGAAATTCTTCTGTGTAGAGATAATGATCACCATGACTTACTTTATTTCCATGAATACAAACAGCAAGATCTTTGGTCATTTTTCCGCTTTCTACAGTTTCGATACAAACCTGCTCTAAAGCATGACAGAAATCAATTAATGCCTGATTATTATCTAGTTTACCACGGAATTCCAAACCTCTTGTCCATGCAAATATCGAAGCAATAGGGTTGGTAGAAGTTGGTTTTCCTGCCTGATGATCACGATAGTGACGAGTTACAGTACCGTGGGCTGCTTCAGCTTCCATCGTGCCACCATCCGGAGTAATTAAAACTGAGGTCATTAATCCTAAAGAACCAAAACCTTGTGCAACAGTGTCAGACTGAACATCTCCGTCATAGTTTTTACATGCCCAAACAAAATTTCCATTCCATTTTAAAGCTGAAGCAACCATATCATCAATTAAACGGTGCTCATAGGTAATTCCTGCAGCAACAAATTTGCCTTTGAATTCATTTTGGTATACTTCTTCAAAGATATCTTTGAAGCGACCATCGTATTTTTTTAGAATTGTATTTTTTGTTGAAAGGTATAAAGGCCAGCCTTTTGATAATGCCTGATTGAAACATGCACGGGCAAAACCAAAAATACTTTCATCTGTATTGTACATGGCAAGAGCTACACCATCACTTTTGAAATTGTAAACTTCAAACGACTGAACATCACCGCCATCTTCTGGACTGAATGTGATGGTTAATTTTCCTTTTCCCTTTGTAACAAAATCGGTTGCACGATACTGATCGCCAAAAGCATGACGACCGATACAGATTGGAGCAGTCCAGTTCGGTACCAAACGCGGAACATTACTCATCACAATAGGCTCACGGAAAACAGTTCCATCAAGAATATTCCTGATCGTTCCATTGGGTGATTTCCACATTTGTTTCAGTTTGAACTCTTCAACACGCGCTTCATCTGGTGTGATCGTAGCACATTTGATACCAACGCCATATTGTTTGATCGCATTTGCTGCATCAATGGTAACCTGGTCATTGGTTTCATCGCGGTATTCCATTCCAAGATCGTAATATTTGATATCCAGTTCAAGATATGGGGTGATCAGTTTATCCTTAATAAACTTCCAGATAATTCTGGTCATTTCATCACCGTCTAATTCAACTACCGGATTTGCAACTTTAATTTTTTGTACTGACATATACTTAATAATAAGATTTTTGGAATTTTCCCAAATATAGGTATTTTGAATATACCTGAAAATCTGAAGGGCTTGAAATTTCAGTTAATTTTTAATTGTTAAAAAATAAAGGAAATGAGATCCTAAAATAATAAGATTATGTTCATCATGATTTGTATGATACTGCGGTTAAAAATTGTAGGAATGCTTTCTTTGATGTTGATGAAACTAATCCGACTACAGGCCTATGAATACTCTAAAAATGCAGGTCTTGAATCAGATTTAAACGTTCTTTGTTGATTAATAATCCAGATCAAGATTGAACCTGCGCTTAAACTCTTCTAGGTTTGGATTTTTTTCAAGCATGTGCTGATATTTGTCTGAAGAAGTGTAAAGACGTTTCTTTTGAGTCTGCTCCATATACTTGGTTTGAAGGTCTATGCTGAAGTTTTTCATCTCTACACGAAGATAATTCAACAGGTCAACTTTCTCTGAACTGAGCAAATCTTCCTGTATCTTGTTTTCTATGAGTAGTTCAATAATGAAATCATCAAGTAAGACAGGCGTATTGGCTGTCATGATAGTAAAAATATTTATTTTACCCTCTTTTTTGATTTTTTCTGCGTAATCATTCCAATATTTAAGCATGGAATCAGAACTGAATTCCAACTTGCTTTCACCATTCAAATACGCTGCCTGAATTTCTTCTTTTTTAGAATAGTTTGCTTCTAAATCATTCAAATTTGGAATCAATGAGCTGTTTGTGCCGGATGAAAGCTTTGGGATCGTGATTTTAATTGCTGTCTCTTCAACCATCGCTTCTGGGCTAGGAGAAACTGCTGTTTCTTCAACAACTAATTCTTGTGTGATAGGTTCAGAAACTATTCCCGGAATGGGAATGCTTGTTTCTTGAATCGGTAAAGTGACCTCAGAAATGAGGGGCTCCTCTACTGGATTAAGTTTTTTTTTTACTTGACCGTCCTGCATGGCCGGAATTCCTGCTGTTGAAAGATTGACAGCAGCGGGGATATGGCAGAGTTTAATGAGTGTAAGCTCAACCTGTAGCCTCTGATTTTTACTTGTTTTATAATTTAAATCACATTGATTACTGATGTTCAATGCTGATATTAAAAAGGATAGGGGGGCTAACTGCGATTGAATATTATATTTCTGTCGTATTCCTTCGCTCACTTCCAGTAATTTTAAGGTAGATGCATCTTTGCAAACCAGTAAATTTCTAAAATGTGATGCAAGTCCGGTAATAAAGTGGTTCCCATCAAATCCATTACTCAATATCTCATCAAAAAGTAGGAGTGCATTGGCTACATCTTCAGAGAGGATAGCGTCTGTCAGTTTAAAATAATAATCATAATCCAGAATGTTCAGATTGTCAATAACAGATTTGTAATTGACATTTTTACTTGAAAAACTGACAATCTGATCGAACATGGATAAGGCATCGCGAAGGCCACCATCTGCTTTTTGTGCGATCAGATGTAACCCGTCTTCATCGTATGCTATTCCTTCTTTATTAGCGATTTCTGCCAGGTGTTTAGCAATATCTTCTACCCTGATCCGGTTAAAATCAAAGATCTGACACCTGGATAGGATGGTTGGCAGTATCTTATGCTTTTCTGTTGTAGCTAGGATGAAAATCGCATAATTAGGGGGTTCCTCTAATGTTTTCAAAAAAGCATTGAATGCTGCTTGCGAAAGCATGTGAACCTCATCAATAATATAGATCTTGTATCGCCCGGCCTGAGGGGGTATTCGAACTTGTTCAATTAGGCTTCGGATATCTTCAACTGAATTGTTAGATGCTGCATCCAACTCATGGATATTGAAAGAGTTGCCATTTTGAAATGAAATACAGGAATGACAAACTCCGCATGCTTCAGTATCGGGGCTTAAACTCTCGCAGTTTATTGTTTTAGCGAGTATCCGTGCACAGGTAGTTTTTCCAACTCCTCGTGGTCCGCAGAAAAGAAATGCCTGTGCTAGCTGATTGTTTTTGATGGCGTTTTTTAAGGTGCCAGTTATATGTAGCTGCCCTACAACAGTTTGAAATGTTGCTGGTCTGTACTTTCTTGCTGATACTATGAAATTGTCCATCGGCTACTAAATTAGAAAGAGGAATGGGTTAAACCAAACTTAGCAGAAGATTTTTTATAGTGGCGATCCTCAGTTTTAACTTTGTAGCCTCGGGAAAGTCTATGTATGAAATAGATAGCAATTTTGTTTAGGTACCCAAGGCTCTTTTAAAGCCATGATAATATATTTTAACTTAAACATTTCTTCATCTTCCCTTCATAATTAAAAAATATCTTTGCAACAATCTATTTAAAACCTTTTCAAGTTTGGGTTATTGGTTAAGAGCATACTCAATTTGATATGGGCTAAAAAGAGATCAAGCTTTATTTTTATTAGTAGGAAAGAAACATGAAGACGGTTACAGATTTTTTAAAATTTACCATTGGTTTTTTAGTTTTTATAGTAAAACGCAATACTTAAAGCTGGGTTTTACTTAGTTATACTTTACGTTTGAATCTACATCGCGCCTGATTTAGGATCTCATATATTCCAATTCTTTTTGACAAGTCAAATCATTCTTACTAAAGCATTTGATAAATAGAAAATTATATCTATTTTTGCATCCCGCTTTGAGCCCTGTTTTGGAGCTATGGCGGATAAATAAATTAAAAAAAAATAAAAAGCAACAATGCAACAGTACGAAACAGTGATCATTCTGACCCCGTTGTTATCTGTAGAAGCTGCGAAAGAGGTATTAACCAAATTCAATAAGCTAATGACCGATAACGGAGCCGAAATTGTCCATGAAGACAATTGGGGTTTGAAAAAACTAGCGTATCCGATTCAAAAGAAGACAACAGGATACTATCACCTAACTACATTCAAAGCTCCGGGTGAGTTTATTAACAAACTTGAAGTTGAATACAGACGCGATGAACGCATTATGCGTTTTTTGACTGTTTCATTGGATAAGCATGCACTTGCATTCAGTGAGAAGAAACGTAGCGGAGCCTTCAATAAAAACAAGGAAACTAAAACTGAGGAGGTAGCACAATAATGGCAAAAGATCAAATCCAATACGTAACAGCTCCAAAAGTAGACGAGAGCCGCAAAAAGTATTGCCGTTTCAAAAAGAACGGAATCAAATACATCGATTACAAAGACGCTAACTTTTTATTAAAGTTCATTAACGATCAGGGTAAAGTTTTACCACGTCGTTTAACAGGAACTTCATTAAAGTTTCAACGTAAAGTTGCTCAGGCTGTAAAGCGTGCCCGTCATATTGGTTTATTACCTTACGTTACTGATTCAATAAAATAAGAGGGAGATAAGCGATATGGAACTAATTTTAAAACAAGACATCAAGAATCTCGGCGAGAAAGATGATGTTGTGAATGTAAGACCAGGTTTTGGGCGTAATTACCTTATTCCAAAGGGTTATGCTACTCTGGCTACTGAATCTGCAAAGAAAGTATTAGCTGAAAATTTAAAACAAGCTGCTTTCAAGCAAGATAAAATCAAAAAGGATGCTACAGAAATTGCAGCAAAGCTAGAAGGAATTAAACTTTCTATCGGTGCTAAGGCTGGTGAAACCGGTAAGATCTTTGGATCTGTTAATACCATTCAGATAGCAGATGCATTGAAGAAAGAAGGCTTTGACGTTGATCGTCGCCGCATTACTTTTGATGTTGAACCTAAATTTGTGGGTGAATACATTGCAAACCTTAATCTTCACAAAGAAGTGAAAGTTAAAGTTCCTTTTGATGTTGTAGCAGAATAATTTCCTTTGACCAGATTTTGTCTGGTGTATAATCAGGAAAAAAACTATACTTTTAATGCCTTCTGATTTGTTCAGAAGGCATTTTTTTTGACTAAATTATCGGCACATAAATTTTATCGAATTGAGAAAGTTTGGAAGGTTGATGGGCAAATTACTAACCTGGTTTTTGGCCGTTACAATTTTATGGGTTTTGGTCTATAGATTTATCAATCCCCCTATAACTTATTTAATGGTTCAGCGTGGCTTTGAACACAAAGCTGAGGGTAAGGAATGGAAAATTCAAAAGTCTTGGCTAGACATTGATGAACTATCTTCGAATCTGAAAAAGGCTGCTATTGCCGGTGAAGATGTTAACTTTTTGAAGCATTGGGGTTTTGATTTCAAGGCAATGGAGACCGCTTTTATGAAAAATCAAAAGGGTAAAAAGGTTAGGGGTGGTAGCACCATCAGTCAGCAGACTGCAAAGAACGTATTTCTATGGCCTGGTAGATCCTATATCAGAAAGGCTTTCGAAGCTTATTTTACCATTCTTATTGAGGTATTGTGGGGCAAAGAACGAATTCTGGAGGTTTATTTGAATGTGATTGAGATGGGTGATGGTATTTATGGTGCTGAAGCTGCTTCGCAACAGTACTTTGGAAAAACAGCACAAAGCATGAGCAAGTCGAGGGCAGCATTAATGATTGCTGTTTTGCCAAATCCATTGCGATGGAATCCATCAAGGCCAACACGCTATATTTATTATAAGCAGGGGCTAATACTTAGGAACATGAGGAGGCTTGAAAAATTACCTTTTTGATTTGATAAGTTTAACAGGAATGGGATACCAATTCGATTTAACTTGTCTTGGTTCTTGATTCTTGGTTCTTATCTCTTGATCAAAATAAAAAAACCTTGGCATGCCAACTATCCTTCAAGGGTATTTCCCAGGCGGTTTGCATTTCATGCCGCTTATCAATCAGGTTGTTGAATACAGGGGTCTCTTCACTAATCTGACCACTTTTTATCAATTCCTCAAACTCTTCTCTGCTGCAGTTTAGCACTTCTTTATGCTGTCTGTATGCAATTCTGAACCTGTCGAATAGATTAAGATTAAATTTTTGCTCAATTTCTTTCATCAAATTAACAGATTTGTCTATGCTGCAACCTGTTGCACCAGCTACCTCTTCGTCAACTGAAAGAACAATGAATTGATGGTGAAGTACTTCAGCAAGTGCAGCCAGCGCATGACCGTGTGCAAGCCACCCTGCCGTGAAATTATGGAGCATTTGAAGGATAGCCAACTCTTCGTCTTGAACTAAGATCCGGTTGGCCTGGTAGATCCAAACTCTTGAATTTTCAGAAATATTCATATTCAAAAATACAGAATTTTGATGAGTAATTTTTTCAGTAATTCTATTTTAATGGCGCTCTGATGATTAGCCAATAATATAAATTTCTTTTACTGAAGCTACGATAATTTTGTATGCGATAGTAAAGAATGAATTGTAAAAAGAATAATGGGCAGGACTTAGCTTAGGTTAAAATCAGGGTGTTGAATTGTAATTCTAATCATTAATCCAACTATTTTTTCACTAATTGTTTTTACATTAGGGCTTTAACATTTTTAACGATAATGTAGTATAAGCACATGAGATACACAGGATTATTGCTCATTAGCGGTTTGCTCATTTGTGTTTCACTAGTTTTGATAAGTGCTTCAGTACCACAGGATGACTCCATTCATCAGATTGTGGAAAGAGTCCTGGTCAGGCTTAATAAAATGCATTATCCAGAATCTGAATTAGTAAAAATCAAAAAGTGTGAGCTCTTATTGAGTGATGAAGGCTTTCTAAGATATCGAAAGACATATTTAAGCGGGAAGCAGGAATATTATTCTCTAAATATTGCCCGAGTTAGCAGCATAGATTATTTCGGAGATACCGGTTCCGGAAATCTGTTATTAAAAACTATGGAAGATGATGTGATCGTACAAACCTTTAACGACCGAGCCGGCGATGTAGATTCTATGGCAACCCTTTTTCGTTTAGATTTGCATACCGTTGAACCTGAAGATCTGGTGGCTTTGCAGGATGATATTCTAGGCATGAAACGCCTGCTTCCTAAAAACTGATTTCTTATAAAATTCTGTAAAATGTTTTCAACTGAGTATTTTCAGTTGAATATTAAGCATTAAATTTAATTTCAGCGATCAGCTTAGTTGCTTGACTAGTGAAATATTTTAAGGCTTTAGGGTATCTTATTTTCGGAATTCTTTTTTTATTTACAGTCCGTTTGCTCTTACAGTGATCTCAGCAATATCCAGAATCTTCACTTCTTCCTCTTTATTGAAATTTTTAACCCCATCGCTTAACATGGTCATGCAGAAGGGGCAAGAGGATGCCACGATATTGGGTTGAAGTGCTAAAGCTTCATCTATTCGCTCAATATTGATGTCTTTTGTCCCTTTTTCAGGCTCTTTGAACATTTGCCCGCCTCCTGCTCCACAACATAGTCCATTTGACTTACAGCGCTTCATTTCAACCAGCTCGGCATCCAGAATTTCGAGCGCTTTACGCGGAGCTTCATATACACCATTGGCGCGTCCCAAATAGCATGGGTCATGGAAGGTAATTTTTTTACCCTTGAACGATTCGCCACCTTCAGCTTTCAGTTTGCCTTCATCAATTAATTGCTGGATTAGTTGAGAGTGATGAATCACCTCATAATTTCCTCCAAGATTCGGGTATTCATTTTTGATGGTATTAAAACAATGCGGACAGCCGGTTACGATTTTTTTTATTTCATAGCCATCTAATACCTGAATAGCGGTCATGGCCTGCATCTGGAAAAGGAATTCGTTTCCGGCACGTTTTGCAGGATCACCAGTGCAACTTTCCTCTGTTCCAAGGATCGCGAAATTTATTCCGACATGCTGCAGGATCTTACAAATATCACGGGTGATTTTTTGTGCACGTTCATCAAAACTACCCGCGCATCCAACCCAGAATAAGATATCGGGTGTTTCACCTTTTGCAGCCATTTGGGCCATTGTTGGGATGTTCATTTGTGTTATCGGTTGTCTGTTATCTGTTATCTGTTGTCTGTTGTCTGTTGTACTGCTATGAAATGAAGCTAAATTATCTCAATACTCAATACTTACTACTCAAAAGTGGTTATCGGTTGGTTAGTTAGATGGTTACCCGATAGCTATCGGGTTGGTTAGGTGTTTGGAATAGCCTCGGACTAATCATTTCACATAATTGTTCTTCTCTACTTTTAGCTTTTAACTTTCTGCTTTTGACTTTTTTCTTTTTCTATTATCAGTTGGTTAGTTGTTAGGTGGTTAGTTGTTAGGAATAGCCTCAAAGTACTTCATTTCATATAATTGTTCTTCTCTGTTTTTAGCTTTTAGCTTTTAGCTTTCTGCTTTCTGCTTTCTGCTTTTGACTTTTTTCTATTTCTGTTGTCTGATAACTGATAACAGACAACTATTTACATATTAGTCCAGTTAGCCCTATCTGCCGGTGAGTACTTCCAAGGGGCTCCATTATTTTCAATATTTCCAAACATATTATTTAGGCTGCTGGGTGCCTGCGATTCTTCCATTACTGAATATCTTCTGAGTTCAACTATGATGGCAAGTGGGTCGATATTTATTGGACAAGCATCTGTACACGCATTACAGGTTGTGCATGCCCAGATCTCTTCTCTACTGATATAATTATCGAGTAATGATTTACCATCCTGATGATTCTTGCCATGTTTATCTATGTTGTTTCCTACTTCAACCATACGGTCGCGGGTATCCATCATGATTTTGCGGGGTGAGAGGAGCTTGCCTGTCATGTTTGCCGGACAAACAGAAGTACATCTTCCGCATTCTGTACAGGTATAAGCATCCATCAAATTTTTCCAGGTCAGGTCCGAGATATCCTTTGCACCGAATCGTCCTCCTTCTGGAATAGGTTCAGGAATATATGTCGGATCAAGCATGGCTTTAACCTCATTGGTAACTGACGCCATGTTTGAAAATTCACCTTTAGGCTCCAGATTCGAATAATAGGTATTGGGGAAAGCCATAATGATATGGAAATGCTTGGAATAGGGCAGGTAGTTTAAAAATGCGAAGATTCCGACAATATGGAACCACCAGCAGAATCGTTCAATTATGATCAGTGCTGATTCTGAATCGGGGAGGAGTGGTAAAAGAAAACTGCTAACCGGAAATGAACCAGCAAGAATGTAATGCGATGCGCCTAATTGCTGCAATTTACTGTCTGCAGCATTCATAAAAAGAAATGCAGTCATTAGAAATACTTCAACGATTAGAATAATGTTTGCATCTGATTTGGGCCAATTGGTCATCTCTGCACCAGTAAAGCGTTTTAGTTTGATGATATTTCTTCGTGCGTAAAATGCAATAACCCCTAAAAGCACTAAAGCGGCCAATACTTCAAATGAAGCAATCAATACAGGGTATAAGTCACCTAGCGGAGCTGCAAAGATGCGGTGCGTGCCAAATAAACCATCAATAATGATCTCCAGTACTTCTATATTAATGACTACAAACCCAACATAAACAAATAGATGTAGGATAGCTGCAACCGGACGCTTAACCATTTTTGATTGGCCAAAAGCTACTTTAAACATGGTAGCTAAACGTTCAGCAGGTTTGTCGGAACGATTGGTATCCTTGCCAAGATTGATATTCCGGATGATCTTGCGAACATTCAGGCTAAACAAAGCTATTGCAGCAGCTGCAAGGATCAGAAAAATGACTTGTGCAACCATATTTTACGGGTTTATTTAGCTAAAATAGGGAATATCCCGGATATACAATTACTATGCATGCATAATATTAAAAATAAACTATTTTTTGCGAAAAGGTAAACTGAATATTTTTCAAATAATATTTTCTTAAACGAAAAAAGACACTACATTTGCGCCATGCTAAATCGGATGCCTATTAGGCGTTCCTTTGGAACAGTCCCGAACAAAACGGGTATGGTCTGGTACCATAGCTCAGTCGGTAGAGCAAAGGACTGAAAATCCTTGTGTCGCTGGTTCGATTCCAGCTGGTACCACCAAAACCTCAATCAGAAATGGTTGAGGTTTCGTTGTTTTAGGGGGTTTTTGCTTGTTTTTAAACTTTTAAACTCACCACGTTAGGGCTAGTTAAAATTAGTAATTATTTTATGTATTTAAGGGGTTTTTCGTTACTTGTGCCTCATGTACTGCCTCACTTTTGAATAGCGAAATTGAGCGAATCTAGCATTATTTGCAAACCATGACCTGGTTTAAGAGTTAGTTAATTGGTTGTTATTGTTCAATACATGATACCATCATCAGTGAAACTGAAATATCCATTGGAGCTTAATATCATGTGATCTAGCACCTCAATATCCATCAGTTTGGCAGCATCTTTCACTTTTTGGGTTAATTGAATATCTGCTTCAGATGGCTTCAGGTTTCCTGATGGGTGATTATGAGCTAAAATAAGCCCTGTAGCAAGAGTTTTTAGTGCTACAGACAAGATTAGTCTAACATCTGCAATAGTGCCTGTAATGCCTCCTTTGGAAAGCT
>CAMDKO010000003.1 GCA_945901155.1 Pedobacter schmidteae | reverse complement strand
TTTACACATCCTGTAAAAGCAAAAAGATTATAACCGGTACCTCCAAATCAACGTCTAAATCGTCCGGAACTATTAAAGAACGTTATGCGGCCTTGTTAAATGTCAAAGAAAAAAACCTAGATAATGAAAAGCTTTATCGTTTTATTGACAATTGGATAGGGGTTCCATACAGAAATGGTGGAATGGATAAAAAAGGAGTGGATTGTTCTGCATTTACTAGTTTACTTACAAATGAGATCTATAATAAACAATTACCGCGTACTGCTAGATTAATGGCCGAAGATGTGAAACGTAAATTTGAGAAAGACCTAAAAGAAGGTGATCTGGTTTTTTTCGATTTCGACGGAAAGAAATTCAGTCATGTTGGAGTTTATCTTCACAACAATAAATTTGTTCATGCATCTACCTCGAAAGGGGTTATTATCAGTGATTTGAAAGATCAATGGTATTATAAATATTTTAGCAGAGCAGGAAGCATTAAACCTTAGGCTCATTAGATTCATGTTTTCTGTTTTTAAATCAGTAATTTTGAATTATAATTAATCCTCGGATATTTATGAGCAAAGAGAAAGGCGACTATACATTCTGGATAAAATATAAACGCTTTGCCAGCACAGAAATACTAATGTACCTCATTATGGTCATAGGAATTTTAGCAGGTATCCTAATCTTTAGTTAATCGCATGAAATTAAATCTGAAACGCCCCCTTGCTTTTTTTGATCTTGAAACTACCGGTGTAAATGTTGCATCAGATCGGATCGTTGAAATATCCATCCTTAAGGCAATGCCTGATGGTACAGAAGATGTGAAAACGATGCGTATCAATCCCGTAATTCCTATTCCGCTTGAGTCATCCCTGATTCATGGAATTTATGATGAGGATATTAAAAATGCTCAAACATTTAAACAAGCAGGTGAGGAGTTAGCTAGATTTTTAGATGATTGTGACCTTGCGGGTTATAATTCAAACCGCTTTGATATTCCTGTATTAATGGAAGAATTTCTTCGTGCCGAAATCAATTTTGATATCGATAACAGACATTTTGTGGATGTACAGAATATATTTCACCAAATGGAACAGCGTACCTTAAAAGCAGCTTATCAGTTCTATTGTGGTAAGAATATTGAAAATGCTCACTCTGCTGAAGCTGATATTAAGGCTACCTATGAGGTTTTGAAAGCGCAGATCGAGAAGTATCAAAATCAAGACTGGGAAGATAAAAAAGGTATAATCACCAAGCCTGTTCAGAACAATATAGAAGCACTTCATAAATTCACAAACCTTAATAATCCAGTAGATTTTGCCTCCAGAATGGTTTATAATGAAGAAGGTGTAGAGGTGATTAATTTTGGTAAACATAAAGGAAGGGCTGTTGAAGATGTTTTTCAATCAGAACCAAGTTATTATAACTGGATGCAGAATGGTGATTTCCCATTGTATACAAAAAAATGTTTGGAAAAGATCTGGAACCGCATGAATTCCAAAAAAGAGCAATTGCGTAATGAAAAACAAGCTGCAAGTGCCGCTTCCAAACCAGAGCCAGTAAATCAACAAAAACCTAAAGAAGATACTAAGCCAATAAATACGGATATGCTGGAGCAGCTGAAGATGAAATTTGGAAAGTAAATTGAGTTATCGGTTATCAGTTGTAGGTTAACAGTTATCTGTTGTCAGCTATTGGATAGTTAGTTTTAGTATTGAGATAGATACTGCCTTATTTCATTCCAGCACTTCAGACCTCAGACCTCATACTTCAGACAATAAAATTAAGACCTTAAAAAATCAATATTCCGCTTTAATCCATTAAATTTTGTTCTTTTAACAGCTGAGTTTTTGAATACCTTTTTGAAGGTGTCCTCAGTAATTTCCTGCCAATCTCGCTGTGTTAATTCTAAAAGTTCATCTCCTAGATTGAATAAAGGTTCAGTATTGAGTACAGAAAATTTATTCCAGGGGCAAACATCCTGGCAAATATCGCAGCCAAACATCCAATTATCCATTTTGCCCTTAAACTCTACGGGAAGTTCATTTTTCAATTCAATTGTTAGGTATGAAATACATCTGCTTGCATCCACAACATAAGGATCAACAATTGCATCAGTAGGGCAGGCATCTATACATTTTGTACAGGTTCCACAATGGTCTTTTGTTGGTGCACTATCGTATTCCAGATCAAGATCAAGGATCAATTCTGCAAGAAAGAAAAAAGAACCTGAATTTTTATTGATTAGGTTCGTATGCTTGCCAATCCAACCTAATCCTGCTTTTTTTGCCCATACTTTATCAAGTACAGGTGCAGAATCAACAAAGGAACGGCCACTAACCTCACCAATCTCATCCTTAATAACAGCCATTAATAGGTTCAGTTTTTCTTTAATTACGGCATGGTAGTCATCACCAAAAGCATACTGACTTATTTTAGGCGCAAAGGGATCTTTTTGTTTCTGATCAGTATAATAATTTAAGGCTAATGATATGACTGATTTAGCTCCATCAACCAATTTACGGGGGTCAAGACGTTTATCGAAATGATTCTCCATATAGCTCATTTCTGCGTTATAACCATTTTTAAGCCAGTTTTCAAGTCGTGGAGCTTCTTCCTCAAGGAATCCCGCTTTTGATATACCACAGAACATAAAACCCAGTTTTAGGGCTTCTGCTTTTATAAACTGTGAATATTGACTTTTATTGACCATTATGTAGTTCAAATATAGAAAATATGCCTTTTAAGAAAACCAGTATATGAATATTTGATTCGCGATGAGCATGGATAATCATCCATTCTAACAGAAAAAAGGTCAGAGCCTAGAATAACTCTTGTTAAATTGATTATATCCTTATCAATCAAAAAGGGAGATTAAAATAAGGTATTTCCACCTGATTTTATACGGCCAAGATGTTTGTAGGCAATTTCAGTACATTCTCTTCCCCTTGAGGTGCGCATAATGTATCCTTCTTGAATCAGGAATGGCTCATAAACTTCTTCAATAGTTCCTTCTTCTTCTCCAACGGAGGTGGCTATTGTTTTTAAACCAACTGGGCCGCCCTTGAATTTATCAATAATGGTGATCAGAATCTTATTATCCATTTCATCCAATCCATGCTCATCTACGTTCAGTGCATTTAGAGCATATTTAGCAATCTCTGTATCAATATTCCCATTGCCCTTTATTTGAGCAAAATCACGGGTGCGTCGTAACAAGGCATTTGCAATACGGGGTGTACCACGGCTTCTTCGAGCTATTTCATAGGCGCCTTCATCTGAGATTTCAGTTTTCAGAATTTCTGCCGAACGCAATACAATGGTTGTAAGCAATTTGGCGTCATAGTATTCCAAACGGCTGTTTATTCCGAATCGCGCTCTTAGAGGAGCTGTTAGAAGTCCGGAGCGGGTGGTGGCTCCAACAAGTGTGAAAGGATTTAAAGAAATTTGTACGGAGCGGGCATTAGGGCCAGTTTCAAGCATGATATCGATCTTGAAATCTTCCATTGCAGAGTACAGGTATTCTTCAACCAGTGGACTTAAACGATGAATTTCGTCAATAAAAAGAATATCTCCTTCTTCTAGGTTAGTAAGTAAACCTGCTAGGTCACCTGGTTTATCTAATACTGGTCCGGATGTAATACGAATATTTACTCCCATTTCATTCGCAATAATATGCGATAGGGTAGTTTTTCCCAATCCTGGAGGACCATGCAAAAGCACATGATCGAGTGCTTCACCTCTCAGTTTTGCCGCCTGAACAAATATTCGAAGATTAGCGAGAATTTTATGTTGTCCTGTAAAATCTTCAAAAACCTGCGGACGAAGAACTTTTTCTATCTCCCGCTCTACAGGTGAAAGATTTTCTTCGGCGGGGTCCAAGTTTTCGTTCATAGGTTCAGGAGGTCAATGTTAATTAGTTATATAAATATAAAATTCAATTCTTATTTTTTCGAATCTAAATTCCTAGAATAATCTCTGAAAAAACTAGTCAATTTAATCTGTATCACACCTAAAAAGGCTTCTCTGAAAATACGGGTACTCATTTTTGAAGTCCCTTCTGTACGATCAGTGAAGATAATAGGGACTTCGCTCACCTTAAAACCAAATTTGATTGCCGTAAATTTCATTTCGATTTGAAATGCATATCCAATGAACTTTATTTTATCTAAAGGAATAGTTTCAAGAACAATACGACGGTAGCATTTAAATCCAGCTGTAGCATCTTGAATAGTTATTCTGGTAATTAAACGTACATAAACAGAAGCAAAATAAGACATTAAAACCCTGCTCATTGGCCAGTTTACCACATTTACTCCTTTTATATATCTTGAACCAATGGCAAGATCAGAACCCTCAATGCAGGCCGATTTTAATTTGATCAGATCTTTCGGATTATGTGAAAAATCTGCATCCATTTCGAAAATATATTCATATTGTTGTTTAAGAGCCCATTTAAAACCATGAATATAGGCTGTTCCGAGTCCTAGTTTTCCTTTACGTTCTTCTATATGAAGTATTCCCTCAAATTCTTTTTGAAGGCTCTTAACAATGGTTGCTGTCCCATCCGGCGAACCGTCATCAACTATCAGAATATGGAACACATCAGGAAGGGAAAACACTTTTCGAATAATATTTTCGATATTTTCCTTCTCGTTGTAGGTTGGAATGATGACAAGGCTGTCTGATAACACGGACTAAAATTTGTGATTACAAATATACTGCTTTAAACGAATAGAGAGATGCATTTAACATCTCTCTATTCTATCTTTTTTAATTATTCAGCTTTAAGGGATGCCATAGTCTCTGCTGAGAAATCTTCAGCACCATGCGCAAGCCTTTTTAATGGTTTAAGGATAGAAATAACGATACCTCCAATGAGTGTACAGAAAATAGCTATTCCCATAAATATCTCAAATTCTCCTGCAGTTTGTGACCAAACACCAACCCAGCCAGCAACATAATTGCCCAAGCCAGTAGCTGCGAAAAATACACCCATCATGATTGAAGCATATTTCATGGGTGCTAGTTTTGTAATATAAGATAAAGCAACAGGTGATGCACTGAGTTCTCCAATGGTGTGGAAAAGGTACGCCAATACAAGCCAGTACATTGCTGAAGAACCTTCATTTTGATATTGAGCTGAAGCCGCTGTCATGAAAAGGAACCCCCAACTCATGATAATTACTCCAATGGCTATTTTGAATATAGATGATGCTTCTTTTCCATTTCTTTTTCTATTAAACCAGAATGCCGCTACTGGTATTCCCAATGTTATAATAAAGAATGAATTGACAGACTGGAACCAGGTTGCAGGAACAGTCCAGTTCAGAAAATCGATCACTCTGTTTGTTTTTTCAGCAGCATATAGATTCATTAAACCTCCGGCTTGCTCAAATGCTCCCCAGAATACAATGATCATCAGGAAAGATAATAACATCACTTTAACACGATCTTTTTCTATTGCTGTAAGAGGCTTATTTTTTATTGCTTGATCTTCAAGAGATAGGGTTTTAGTTGCTTCTCCAACTCCCTGAAGATACTTATGACCCAATATGAAAATAATTAAACCTATGGCCATTCCAATACCCGCAAGTCCAAAGCCATAATGCCAGCCCATGGTTTCGCCTACATATCCAATAATTATACCTGCCAGGAATGCTCCAACATTGATTCCAATATAAAAAATAGTAAATCCTTTGTCACGACGGTCATCGCCTTTTGGATATAAACCACCAACCATTGTTGAAATGTTTGGCTTTAAACAGCCTACTCCAGCAATTATTAATCCTAGTCCTACATAAAATGTAATCAATGACTGGAATGCAAGAATACTATGCCCTGCAACCAAAAGAATGCCACCTAAAATTACGGCCTTTTTTTGGCCGATTAATTTATCTGCAAGGATTCCGCCAGGTATCGACGATAAATAAACAAGAAATGTATAAATACCATACAACTTTAAGGCCTCGCTACTTGTCCATCCAAATCCTGGATTTTCTCCATTAACCGATGAAACTAGGAAAAGCACCAAAAGTGCCCGCATTCCATAAAAACTGAATCTTTCCCACATTTCTGTAAGGAACAGGATATATAAACCCCTGGGATGTCCAAAAAGTTGTTTTTGTTGTAATTCCATATAATTTAATTGATGGGTTAGTTTATTGAGATCTTGTAATTGATTAAGGAAGTAAAAAGCTCAATTATAATTAAATTTTACTAAAATTGATGCTTTATATATTCTTTAAATAAAAATCTACATAAATGATAGATCATTCTGCCCTGATTACGAACGATGCAGTTGTATTAGGAATCCTTATGGGTATTCTCGGATTGGTCTTCTGGACATCTGAAAGCAATATTCCATTTTTTAAAAGACTGTATACATTTATTCCACCTATTCTGCTTTGCTATTTTCTACCTGGCCTGTTAAATTCAATGGGTATTATTTCAGGTACAACATCCGCTCTTTATACCATGGCATCCAGGTATCTTTTACCTGCTAGTCTGGTATTATTTACTTTAAGCCTTGATTTGAGTGAAATATGGAAGTTAAGAAAAAAGGCAGGCTTAATGTTTATAACTGCTTCGATCAGTATTATGCTAGGTGGTCCAGCAGCTGTTTTTTTGATTTCATTGTTTGCGCCTGAAATTGTAGGTGGTGAGGGTGCTGAAGAGGTTTGGAGAGGATTAAGTACCGTTGCAGGTACTTGGATTGGTGGGGGTGCTAACCAGGCAGCAATGTATGAGATATTTAAGCCAAGCCCTGATCTATTTTCTGCCATGGTGGCTCTTGATGTATTCATTTCATACCTCTGGATGGCTTTATTACTATTTGGCGCAGGTAAAAATATGCTGATCAACAGCTTTTTAAAAGCTAATGATCAATCGGTCACTGAAATAAAAGATAAAATTGAAGCTTATCAGCAAAGTATTATGAGAATTCCTAAAATGGAAGATATTCTTTTGATTTTGGGCATTGGGTTTGGTATAACAGGTATTGCTCATTTCGGAGCAGATTATATTGCTCCATGGATCACTATTAATGCACCTTATTTAAGCGCATTTAGTCTTACTTCAGGGTTTTTTTGGATAGTAATAATAGCTACAACTTTAGGTATGATACTTTCTTTTACCAAGCTCAGGAATCTGGAAGGAGCAGGAGCTTCAAGAATTGGAAGCGTATTGCTGTATGTTTTGATTGCAACAATTGGTATGCAGATGAATATCATGGCTATTTTTAATAAGCCGGGTATACTTATTGTTGGTTTAGTTTGGATCCTGATTCATGCTATTGTGATCTTTATTGTTGCAAAGCTTACTAAAACACCCTTCTTTTTCCTTGCGGTTGGTAGTATGGCTAATATCGGTGGTCCTGCCTCTGCGCCTGTAATTGCAAGTGCCTTTCACCCTTCTTTAGCTCCCATTGGAGTGCTATTAGCTGTTTTTGGCTATGTTATAGGAACTTATGGTGCTTATATATCTGGATTGATGATGCAGGCGGTATCGCCTTAGTTATCTGTTATCAGTTGTCTGTTATCAGTTGTCAGTTGTCAGTTGTCTGTTGTCGGAGGTATGAGGTCTGAAGTCTGAGGTCTGAGGTCTGAACATGGCAAAAATCAAGAAATTTTAAAATTGCGCTGAATTGTCCTTTGTCTTTGATCCTTTGTCTTGGCTCTTGGCTCTTGATTCAGTTGTCTGAGGTCTGAAGTATGAAGTATGAGGTCTGAAGTGCTACTATGAAATGAAGCTAAATTAGGCTTTCAGCTTTCACCTTTTAGCTTTCAGCTTTATCCTTAAAACTTATAACCTACAACCTATAACCTACAACTTTTTAGGGTCATTGAAGTTATCATCCTGATCTGTTGGATTGTTTTTTAGTTCAAGGTCTTGTACAAATTTCCATCGGCCATTAACCAGTTTAAATCCATCATAAGAGAAATCAGGGCCATACAGTTCAAACTTTCCTTTTAGTTTCGGATCGGGTGGAGCCAGATGGTCAAAAACGATTGTATTTATCGTAGGCTCATCATTCAAAAACATAGAAGCTCTTCTATCATACTCAAAGATGATTCGCTTTTTTCCTAAATTATCTGGATCTCCATCAAATACAGGCATCCCAAAATGTGCCTTTCCATCTTTAAAATAAAGAATTTCTATGATTTTCTTTGTTGATTTAATCGTGTTTCCCTTCCATCCAAGCAATACATAATAAGGAATTGGAACATTGTTTAATACTGGAATTATTTTATAATATTGAGCACCAAACCACTTATCATTAGTTGTAATACTATCAGATGGGTTCTTAAAAACGGAGGTATAATCAATCAATGGAAGCAATTCTAGCTTACCATCAGGCTTATTCATTTGGATAGTTCCATAATATCTGTAGCTTCCATCATTATTCATCACATGCCAGCTAAAAATCCTAAATCGTTTATCTGACGACGACTGAATTGAAATTGATTTTACAGAATCAAAAGTAAAATCGAAAGAATAAGGTGTTTTTAAGGCCGTTAATAGAGTTTTTATCAATTTGTAACTTGCATTATACCGTTCAGGTTCTATGCTGTCATTAACCATTTTATAGCTAATCTGTTTCAGACTATCCTGAAATGCAATTAATTGCTGTTGGTTATTATTGCCTGAAGGCTGGCCTAAAGCTTTAGTAAATAAAAAAAAGAAAAGGCAACAGATCAGTAATACTTGCTTCATGTATTCTTAGTGTAGATTTTCAATAACTAGTGCACTTGCGCCACCACCACCGTTGCAAATAGCTGCAACCCCAATTTTACCCATATTTTGCTGAAGTACATGGATTAGAGTAACTACTATTCTTGCACCAGATGCTCCAAGAGGGTGTCCCATTGAAACAGCACCACCATTCACATTTACTCTTGCCGAATCAAGCTTCATAATTCTGTTATTTGCCAATGAAACTACAGAAAAAGCTTCATTGATTTCGAAATAATCTACATCACTTGTCTGAATTCCTGCACGTTCTAAAGCAATTGGAATAGCTTTAGATGGGGTTGTAGTAAACCATTCCGGTGCCTGCTGTGCATCTGCATACGAAATAATTCTTGCCAAAGGCTTTAAACCAAGTTCTTCTGCTTTTTCTTTACTCATTAATACCAGTGCCGCTGCACCATCATTTAGCGTCGAAGCGTTGGCCGCAGTTACAGTCCCATCTTTTTTGAAAACAGTTTTCAATGATGGGATTTTATCAAATTTTACGTTATTGACCTCCTCATCAGTCTCAACCACACTTATTTCGCCTTTTCTGTCATTAATTTCAACTGCTGCGATCTCATTTTTGAATTTGCCTTCTAATTGGGCAGACTGTGATCGTTTATAGGATTCTATTGCATAGGCATCCTGGTCTTCCCGGCTTATATTGCAATCTGCAGCACATAATTCAGCAGCAGTTCCCATATGGTAGTCATTATAAACATCCCATAATCCGTCTTTCACAAGGCCATCGATGATCTTCCCATCGCCAAGCCGATAACCATTTCTGGCTTTATCTAGGTAGTAGGGAACATTGCTCATGCTTTCCATGCCACCTGCAATAACAATATCATTCTGACCTAAAGCGATACTTTGAGCAGCTAACATGATTGCTTTTGTGCCTGATGCACAAACCTTATTTATGGTAGTTGAGGGAATATCCGGTAGTCCGGCGAACTTTGAAGCCTGAGTTGCTGGAGCTTGTCCAATATTTGCAGATAATACATTGCCCATGATCACTTCCTGTACTTGTTCCGAATTAATTCCTGCACGTTTAACGGCAGCTTTAATGGCTATAGCACCTAGCTGACTGGCTGTTAAAGAAGATAGTAGTCCACCGAAACTTCCAATAGGAGTTCTTACCGCAGATAGGATATAAACTTCTTTCATAATGGTTTTAATTATTTTTGCTGCAATTTATAAAATTGTAGGCAAGGGCTGTTCTATTAACGTTACAATAATATAGTTGTTGCTGAAAAATTATTGTATTTTTTGAAGAATAGGAATAGATTTCAGGTAGAATATATATCAATAAAATCAAAATTTATTGTTTTACTCATCCTAGATAATGATATTTAAAAATGATTAGAACCTTAGCCACTCTTAGTAAATCCTTGCTTATTCTATTTTTAATGTTTATTAGTGCATGTTCATCAATTGGACCTGCTAGCAAATTAACATTTTTCCAAATGGCAGATACCCAGTTTGGTTTTTTTAATGCTAATAAAGAGTTTAGCCGAGAAACTGTCAATATGGAAAAGGCAATTGCTGAGTCGAACCGTTTAAAACCTGCCTTTGTTGTAATCTGTGGTGATTTGGTTAATAAGCCCGGCGATCTTGCACAGATAGCAGAATATAAGCGGATTGCCGCTAAACTGGATCCCTCAATTAAATTATACAGTGTTTCGGGTAATCACGATGTTGAAAATGTACCCACCCTTGCAAGTTTAGCTCTTTATAAAAAACATTTTGGAGATGATCGCTACACTTTTCGTTCCGGAAATATATTGGGTATCATCCTAAATTCTTCTCTGATCAAAGATCCTTCACTTGCACCTATTGAAGCTGCAAACCAATTGGAATGGTTGATTCAAGTACTTAAGGATGCGAAAAAGTCAAATGCTAGGAATATAATGGTTTTCATGCATCATTCCTTGTTTCTCAAAGATTCTAATGAAGCGGATGAGTATTTTAATATTAACGCTGAGCGACGTAAAATTTATCTTGAGCTTTTCAAAACATATGGTATTAAACAGGTGTTTGCCGGACACTACCATCGTAATGCCTATGGCAAATTTGGCGAAATGGAAATGATCACAACCGGCCCCGTAGGTAGGCCCTTAGGTGCAGATAGTTCAGGATTTAGAATTATAAACGTGAAAGGAAAGATAGTAGATCATACGTATTTTGCTTTAGATTCACTTCCTGTGCAATTAAAATATAAGAAATAGAATTTTTTGGAATTCTATATTCTGTAGGAGTAAATATTCCTAAATAATCAATTTCTTTTGCTGAGTATTTTGATCCTGCATGTGTAAATCTATCATTTGGTTAATATTTTTTGATGATTTTAGTTTTGATCATGGTACTTAAACTCAATTCATTATATTTTTGGGAGAGTATGATCATGGTATGTGCGGTTATTATACTTCAATACAAGTACTAAATGATATATTTAATAGAATATTTCAAAAAAAAATTATGTCTGAACAAAAAAGGTTTGAAATTCAAGAGGACTGGACAGTAGTTATCCTCGGCGCTCTGATCATCATTATTTCATTATTTGGTGTCGTTTTAAAAGTTCCGGTATTTAACTGGGCGAATGCTACTGAACTTTTTCAAAATGTTTTAGAACCTGGAAACTTAAGTCTGATTGCTTATCAATTGATATTTGTGCTTCTTGTAGCAATTCTTGGTGCAATTCTTTCAGGTAAATCTGTGAAAAATTTTGCTTTAGGTTTTCCTGTAGTTTATTTGATTACCATTTTTGCTTTGGTACTGGCTGGAAATGCGGCTGTAAAATCTGTCAATCTTGAAGCAGTCATCTTTAGCCTGACTTTAGGACTTATAATTGGCAATTTTTTTAAACTTCCTGACTGGTTACGATCATCACTTTCAACCGAATTGTTTGTTAAAATTGGCCTTGTTTTACTTGGAACCAGTGTAATATTTTCAGATATTTTAAAAGCGGGCTCATTAGGTTTAATTCAGGCCCTTATTGTTGTTTTATCAGTATGGTATTTCGCATTTTGGTTATGTAAAAAACTTAAGATAGATGATGAACTGACTATGATGATTTCTAGTGCGGTGTCTATTTGTGGAGTATCAGCGGCAATTGCAACCTCAGGTGCCATTAAAGGTGATTCTAAAAAATTATCATATGTGATTTCAATGGTTTTGATTACTGCCATACCGATGATGATTTTTATGCCTATTATAGCTAAGTATTATGGTTTATCTGAAGAAGTTACAGGTGCATGGCTGGGAGGTAGTATTGATACAACAGGAGCAGTAGTTGCATCGGGTTCATTGGTTGGTGAAACAGCCCTGAAGATAAGTACCATTATTAAATTTTCTCAAAATGTACTTTTGGGTCTGGCTGCTTTTGCGATATCTATTTATTGGTCTTATAGGAAGAATCTTGTAGCAGGCGAAATAGCTTCTAAGCCAACATTGAAAGTTATTTGGGATAGATTTCCAAAATTTGTTTTAGGATTTATTGCAGCATCACTTGTTTTTTCATTTTTGTTGAGTCAAGATTCGATAAGTACCATAAAAGGGAGTCTTAAAAACTTGCAGGGTTTATGGTTTGCCTTGGCATTTACCAGTATTGGACTGGAAACCAATTTTGCCGATTTGTTTTCTAAACAGAGTAAAAAGCCATTTTTTGCGTTTCTGATAGCACAGGGGTTTAATGTCATCGTAACTTTAATTATTGCTATTTTATTGTTTGGATAGTAAACTACATGAGTAATATTTTAGCATTCCGGCATAATATTTTGAAACCTGAAAGACGCTTACTCTTAAGAAAATATTAATTGCAAGAGGTTATTCAACTATGATCAAGATAGGGAAATCTTAAATGAATATTATTTTATCGTATGTCCAAAGAATAAATAGGCCAGGAATATCGCAGCGATCAGACCAACAAGATCGGCTATCAATCCGCAAATAATGGCATATCTTGGTTTTTTGATCCCTACTGAGCCAAAATATACCGCAAGAACATAAAAAGTAGTTTCTGAAGATCCCTGAATGATACTTGCAAGTCTGCCCTGAAATGAATCTGCACCATAGGTTTTCATTACATCAACCATTAATCCTCTGGCACCTCCACCGCTTAATGTTTTCATTAATCCTACTGGTAAAGCTGGAACAAACGATGTGTCAAGTCCGGATAAAGCTACCAATGAACCAATAGCATTCACTACATAATCCATGCAACCGGTTGTGCGAAAAGTACTTATGGCAACAAGTATTGCAATAAGAAATGGTATGATCATAATTGAGGTACTGAAACCTTCTTTTGCTCCATCGATAAAGGCTTCATACACATTCACTTTTTTTGATGCACCATAAGCAATAAACAGAGTAATGATTGAAAAAATAATTATACCACCTAAAAGACCCGCATATATTTGAATCTGTTCTGACGGAAGTGAGCCAAGCCAAAAATACAGCCCAGACATTAATGCAATGAAACTACCAAAGAAAATGAGTATTGGTAGCTGAAAGAGATTGATCTTTTGGTAGATAGCTACCGCGATCATTCCCGCTAGGAATGAAATGAAAGTGCCAATCAGGCAGGGAATGAATACATCTGCAGGGTTAGCCGCACCATTAGCCATTCTTAAAGCAATTACTCCCGTAGGGATTAATGTAATTCCAGCGGTATTAAGAACAAGGAACATGATCTGCGCATTACTGGCTGTATCTTTCTGGGGGTTTAATTCCTGTAATTCCTGCATGGCCTTTAAGCCAACCGGTGTTGCAGCATTATCTAAGCCCAGCATATTTGCCGAAAAGTTCATGATAATAGAACCATTTGCAGGATGGTTTTTTGGTACTTCAGGAAACAATCTGCTGAAAAACGGATTTACACCGCGGGCAAAAAGTGTGATCATTCCTGCCCGTTCTCCGATTTTCATTATGCCTAACCAGAAGGTCATGATTCCAATCAGCCCAATAGAGATCTCAGCACCTGTTTTTGCACTGTCAAACATTCCATTGACCACATTATTGAAAATGCTGGTATCTCCAAATACGATAAGCTTTACAATTGCTACAACAAATGCAATTACAAAGAAGCCAATCCAGATGTAGTTTAATGCCATTGTTTTAGTTGTTATCGGTTATCGGTTGTCTGAGGTATGAAGTCTGAGGTATGAGGTCTGAAGTCTGAAGTATGAGGTCTGAGATCTGAGATGAAGCAGAATCTATCTCAATACTCTATACTCTATACTCTATACTCACTACTCATATCTAATTAGTTAAAACCCCATTCTTAATTGAAAGCACTAAATGCTTTCCATCATGTACAATTAAATCTGCTGGTTCGTCAATCTTTAAATTACTTATTTCAGTGATACTATGTAATTCACAATTGAATTCTTCATAGCTAAAGTATTGAGATAAATCGCCCAATTCACCCACTGTATAGGTTTGACTTACTGAATGCAAGTCGTCATTAATCTTTTCAACAGCAACTAAACCTATATCAGTTAGGTAAGAAATTCCATTTCTTTGAAGCTTACAATTTCTTAATAATAGATCAAAATGTAATTTTTTATTCTCTGGTATTGAAAAATATTCCTTATCCTCAATATTGAGGTATGATTTTTTCGCAATACTTATTAAGCCTACAAGAATTGCTTTAAAATAGATTTTGCGGATATACTGTTTCTCAGGATCATTGTAAAAACCTCCAGCTTCAATCAGGATGGTGCTTGTTCCGGCTGCCTGAAAATTATCACCAAAAGCTCGTGGTTCATATTCATCGTTAAATCGTCCAACACATCCGGGTATATTCTTTTGTAACTCTACATTCATTAATGCAATTACCTGCATTGCTTTTTGACGTACAGAATTGATGCTTAGCTCTTCATCATATGCAGGTGCCAGTAAGGATATTGTTGCGGGCTTACCAGATTTTCCTGCCGACCATAAAGTACTCTGATCGTGTAAATTAAAACCAAAATGAGGATGAATAACATCTCTTAATTTGCGCAATAATCTAGCTTCAGGACTTTGCTGACTATGGAAGTCGCGGTTAATATCAATTTCCATCGCGTTTCTCCTGGTAAAAACTTCAGCACCGTCAGGATTAAGCATTGGTAAAATATACAGGGTACAGTTTTTATCTATGGAATCTATGATTTCATTATAAAGTCCATTTTGCGATAAAAATTTTAGAAGATCAATTAATGCCATCGTGGCTGTAGCTTCATTACCATGCATCTGACTCCACAAAAACACTTTGCAAGGTCCATTTCCCCATTTAACTAAATGGATTGAACGACCCATAGTTGACAGTCCAACCTCTTCAATACCGAAAACCTTATTGTTTTTGATTGAATCTAATAATTCACATATCAGGTTATGTTTGAAAAATCGGTCTTTTATCTGAATTTCTTCAAACGACTGATAATTTTCAAGGAGTTTATCAAGCAGATTCATGGCTCTAAATTAATATTTAGAGTTTGAATATTAGTTTTTATGTGAATTTCATTTTGGCATTAAAAAAAATACCCTCCCAAAACTGGAAGGGTATTTGTCTTTATTGAAAATAGTTTGATTAGATCAGGCTAACGCTTCTATTAACAAATTCTGTTAATTCAGCACCCGTAAGCATTCCTTGCGAAAGAAGTGCCAGATCAAATGCTTGTTTTGCAAGTTGTAATTGTTCAGTTTCATCACTGCTTTGCAAAATCTTTCCTATTAATTTATGGTTACCGTTAATTGCTACGTTATAGTTATCTGGAAGATTCCCATAGAAGCCCATTCCGCCACCCATTTTTGACATGTCCTTCATTCTGCGCATGAATTCATCCATGGTTACGATCACAGGAAGTTCATCAGGATTCAAACTTTCAACCTCAATACGCATGTTCGGCTTAATAATAGCTTTCTCAAAGATCGATTTCACTTTGACTTTTTCATCATCATTCAAAACATGGACAGTTGTATCTTCTTTACTGATTATTTTATCGGCAACATCAGCATCAACACGTTTTAAAGATGTTTTTTCAAGCTTTTGCTCCAGTTGGCTAATAAAATGAGTATCAATAGGAGAGTTCATTAATAATACATCATATCCCTTTTTATTGGCTGATTGTATGAATGTATCTTGTTTATCAGCATCAGTGGCATACAGGTAAACCAATGCATCATCTTTATCAGTTTGAATAGATTTCACTTTTTCTTTATACTCATCAAGAGTGAAATACTCATTTTTTGTATTGTTGAGTAAAACGAAATCTTTACCCTTATCATAGAATTTCTCTTCGCTGATCATTCCGTATTTTACGAATAAACCAATGTCACTCCACTTTTCTTCATAAGCTTTACGATCATTTTTAAAAAGAGATGCAAGTTTATCTGCAACTTTTTTGGTGATATAGCTATTGATTTTTTTTACCGAACTATCGGCCTGTAAGAAGCTTCTGGATACGTTTAATGGAATATCAGGTGAATCAATCACGCCATGCAGAAGCATTAAGAATTCAGGAACAACATCTTTTACCTCATCGGTAATAAATACTTGTCTGGAAAATAATTTGATCTTATTTCTTTGGATTTCAAACTCATTTTTAACCTTAGGAAAATACAAAACACCCGTCAGGTTGAAAGGGTAGTCAACATTCAAATGTATCCAGAATAGAGGATCTTCAGAGAAAGGATATAATTCTTTGTAAAAGGCAAGATAATCCTCGTCTTTTAACTCAGAAGGTGATTTTGTCCAAATAGGACTTGTATTATTGATGACATTATCAACTTCTATTGATTTGTATTTAGTTTTTCCTTCTTTATCTGTACCATCTTCTTGTTGCTCAGATTTTGTTCCAAATTGAACCGGAACAGGTAAGAATTTGCAATATTTATCAAGAATATCTCCAAGCTTAGCTTTATTAAGGAACTCTTTTGATTCTTTATTTACATGAAGGATGATATCAGATCCTCTTGTGCTACGGGTTCCAGTGCTTATTTCAAATTCTGTACTTCCATCACATATCCAACGTGCCGGCTCAGCACCACCCTGGAAAGATAATGTTTGTATTTCAACCTGGTCTGCAACCATAAAGGCAGAATAAAAGCCAAGGCCGAACTTTCCTATGATCTCATTTGCGTCTTTTGCATCCTTAAACTTCTCCACGAATTCAGTGGCACCAGAAAAGGCGATTTGGTTAATGTATTTTTTAATTTCTTCAGCAGTCATTCCTAAACCATTGTCAGAAATGGTGATCGTTTTTTTCTTTTCGTCGAACGAAACAGAAACTTTTAACTCGCCGAGGTCTCCTTTGTATTCGCCAAGTGAGGATAGGCGTTTGATTTTTTGAGTAGCATCCACTGCATTTGCAACTAGCTCTCTGAGGAAGATCTCGTTATCTGAGTATAAAAATTTCTTAATGATTGGAAAAATGTTCTCGGTGTGAATCGAAATGGTTCCTTTTTCTTGCATCTTATTAATTTATTAGGTTATCTGAGCTGTTATCTCAATACTTATTCCAAAAGAAAATTATGTCAATTTGACACCCTAAATGAATCTTATGACTGAATTCAAAGGTGTTAAACCAAGTTAACTGTCGGTAAATAATATACTTAGGCTTATTTTTTACGTTTATGGCAGAATCGATAATTATTAAATGAGTTGCTTATTTTATTCAGACTTTATTAGTAAGCATGTAAAAATAAAGTACTGGGATGATATTGGTAGAAATACTAAAACGATCACATAGCATTCCTTTAATCAATAGAATTATTTATGGTTTTATCCTTATGCCTGTTAAACTCGGATGTGCCATGGAATTCAACCTCGGGAAAATCACGTTTAGCAAGGTTTAGCGTCCAATCATTGTCGGCAAGAAATACAGGATTGCCATCTTTATCAGTTGCTATATGATGATGCCTGCGTTGCATTATCTCATTTATATTTTTCTTGTCTTTAGAGGTTAGCCAACTTGATTTTCTGAATGTTAATGGTCTGAAAGCACATTTCGCTCCGTATTCATGTTGAAGACGGAATACGATCACCTCATACTGAAGTTCACCAACAGTACCAATTATTTTTCTATTACCTGGCTGTTGTACAAAAAGCTGTGCTACACCTTCTTCAGTTAGCTGCTGGAGGCCTTTCTCTAATTGTTTTGATTTTAAAGGGTCTCTATTTTCAACTTCTTTGAATATCTCAGGAGAGAAGCTTGGAATTCCTTTAAATTGTAATTCTTCTCCTTCAGTCAAGGTATCACCTATTTTGAAGTTTCCGCTATCATATAGTCCTACTACATCACCAGGCCATGCCTCTTCAACCAAACTTTTTTCATTGGCCATGAAGTCAACAGGGTTAGAAAACTTAAGCTTTTTATCCGAACGAGTATGATAATAAAATTTATTACGTTCAAATTTTCCTGAGCATATTCTAAGAAATGCAATTCTATCGCGGTGGTTTGGATCCAGATTGGCATGTATTTTAAATACAAAACCTGTGAAATTTTTCTCATTTGCCAAAACCATGCGCTCATTAGCTTCCCTACTTTTTGGACTAGGAGCAATAGAAACAAACGTATCAAGCAATTCTCTTATACCAAAGTTGTTGATGGCACTTCCAAAAAACACAGGGGCAAGAAGGCCTTCAAGGTAAAGATCATTGTCAAGCCTTCCATAAACACCATCCACTAATTCAAGGTCATCTTGCAGGGTTTTTAGCTCTTTTTCTTGTAGAAATTTTGTTAAAAGTGGATCATCAAGGTCATTAACCTGAATAACAGGTTCAGAGATCTTTGATTTATCTAGTTTAAACAGGTTCAACTGTTTATCGAATATGTTATAAACACCTTTAAAGTTATGGCCTTGCCCAATTGGCCATGATAGCGGACAAACGCTGATATTTAAATTATTTTCAAGCTCATCAAGCAGGTCAAACGTGTCTTTACCTTCACGATCAAGTTTATTTACAAAAATAATTACCGGTGTATTCCTCATGCGGCATACATCCATCAGTTTTTGTGTTTGCTCCTCTACGCCTTTTACGCTATCAACTACCAGAATAACACTGTCAACAGCTGATAATGTTCTGTACGTGTCTTCGGCAAAGTCCTTGTGTCCGGGAGTATCCAGTATATTAATTCTTTTTCCATTATACTCAAAACCCATTACTGAGGTAGCAACAGAAATTCCTCTCTGTTTCTCAATTTCCATAAAATCTGAAGTGCTGCTTTGATTTGCCTTATTTCTCTTGACAGTACCAGCGGTATTAATTGCACCACCAAACAGAAGAAATTTTTCAGTTAGTGTTGTCTTTCCCGCATCTGGATGACTTATAATAGCAAATGTTTTTCTTTTTTCAATTTCAGGATGGAGCATCATAGTATCGGAACGTCGGATCGTTTTTGAATTAGCAGGAAAGTTTTAGGTAATTCTGAAATATCTCAGTTTCCTTAACATGTTACAAAGGTAATAAAATTGACTTAAACGCTAAAAAGCTCTATAAGGTGCTATAGAAATGTTTTTTTATACTATTTCAGTACAATCTCAGTGGCGCCGTAACCAAATTTTTCTTTACGTGCATCCATAAATGTTTTTACCTGCGGGTGTTTAGAAATGATCTTATGTAGTTCGTTTCTAAGTATTCCATTACCACTGCCATGGATAAAAATTATGGACTGAAGTTTATGAACTATCGCTGCATCAAGATTCTTTTTGAATTGGTTTAATTGAATATCCAGGATTTCAGAATTTTTTAAACATTGATGGTCATCACGTATTTTTTCTATGTGCAGGTCTACCTCTTTTCCCGGATCGGGAATTTCAATTTTTTCTGAAGATGGTCTAAAAAAACTCTCTTTTAATTTTTGTGGATCAATAAGCGGAACTTCAGAATCAATTTGTATCATCCAGGCTTCCTTACCTAGTATTGCATCATGCTTTTTGGTTCTTGAGAAATCTTTTGCTTTGAATTTATCTGAAAATAGGATAGGCTTTTTTATTTCATGTTTACCGGAAGCATACAATAAAACCTGCAAATGAAATTTGGGCCATAGGTCAAGTTCATTTAGTGACGCTGAATATAGTTGTACCATAGTTCCAGGATTGAGTTGCCCTGAGCATTCACCATTAAATTCTTGATTTTTTTCTGTGTTAAAAGTGAATAATATTTGGTAAGAGCTTGCATTGATGAGATTGAAATGTACTACAGAACCAAGCCGCTTGTCATCAGTAATACCTATAAATATCCCATTTGAGATGAATTGATCAGGCTGTTTTAAAGTAGATTCTTCATTTACCTGAATAGCTGTAAAATCACTTTTTCCATGTACCCGCGTAACCTGACTTGCCAGAACTGGAATCTCAAATCCGTCATCATCCGTAACAGCAATAGTGCTTTCATCAATTATCCGTGTAATAAAACCTTCTCTTCGTTCATTGACAAAACGAACAAATTCACCTAATTTATAGTTCATAATCATTGGTTTGTACGGATAGATCACAAATCTATTAAAATTAGCTACCTTAAATCTTTTAAAATTTACATTTAGCGATAAAAACCAAGAGAGGTTTCTACATTTATACTAATTTTAATTGACACATTATGAGTAATGATCCTCTCCATGGTAAAACTTTAGAAATGATACTTGTTAATCTGGTTGAATTTTATGGATGGGAAAGATTAGGCACACTAATAAGGATAAACTGTTTCACCGATAGTCCAAGTATCAGTTCTAGTTTAAAGTTTTTAAGGAAAACAGATTGGGCCAGGAAAAAAGTAGAAGATTTGTATTTGAAAACTAATAATTAGTATTGATCTTTTTGTTCAATTCATCACCTGAAATTGATGATATTTGAGAATCTAAAAAATTTACCATGAATAAAATTAAACTACTTACATCAACTTTCTTATTGATAGCTATCTATACTTCTTGCAACCAAACTCAAGAAACCACAGAAGTTATAGCAACAGATTCAGTTTCTGTATCAGTACCTATGGCTATCGAACTAAAAGATGCAAACTCTGATCTTGCCTACGACCAATATTTGCAGTTGAAAGATGTTCTTGTTTTATCTGATTCATCTCAGGCTCAAAGTACTGCAAAAGATCTTGCTGGTACACTAGGTAAAATTAAGGGTTCTGAAAATAGTGCTAAAATGGCTTCTGATATGGCCTCAGTTACTTCTTTATCTAAACAAAGAATCATATTTACTACAATTAGTAGTGAATTGATTGCGATGTTTAAAAAAGCTGAAATTTCTTCTGGAAGTATGATTGTTCAATATTGCCCGATGGCTAATGATGGTGATGGGGGCTACTGGTTGGCATCAGAAACTGAAATAAGGAATCCTTATTATGGCGATGAAATGCTTAATTGTGGGGAAGTAAAAGAGACTATTACGAAAAAATAAATTGCCTTTTATCAAACTATTAATCAATAGATAGATATAATTGAGGATTGTACTTACTGATACATCTAATCAATTTGTATATAAAATGATTTGATTTAAATTTTTTAACAAAAATATTGCAATTCCTTGTTAAAAAATTAGCCGAAATTGAGCTTATTTATTAGTTTTGTGTATTACTATTTCAAATTATTATGTCAGAATCAGCATCCTTAATAATAGGAGAAAAAACTTACGAACTACCAATAATTACAGGTACTGAAGGCGAAAAAGCCATTGATATTTCAAAATTACGGGATGCAAGCGGATATATAACTCTTGATTCTGGTTATAAAAATACAGGAGCAACTAAAAGTGCAATCACTTATTTAGATGGCGAAGAAGGGATTTTAAAATATAGAGGTTACGGTATCGAGGAATTGGCTGAGAAATCAACTTTTCTTGAGGTTGCTTATCTATTGATTTATGGAAATCTTCCTAATCAAACTCAGTTAAATGCGTTTCAGTCTGATATTTCTAGGCATACGCTGATTCATGAAGACATGAAGAAATTTTTTGATGGTTTTCCATCAAAATCGCACCCAATGGGGCAATTATCTTCACTGATTTGCTCATTATCATCATTCTACCCTGAATCTTTAACGTCTAAGCAAACTCCAGAAGAACAAAATTTAACAATTATAAAACTTCTTGCCAAAATGACTACCGTTGTTTCTTGGATATACAAGAAATCTTTGGGTCATCCAATAATTTATCCTCAGAATAATCTTGATTACGTAAGTAATTTCTTAAACATGACTTTTGGTCAGCGAACTGAACTTATAGAGATTGACCCTGTTATTGTTAAAGCTATGAATGTATTATTTATACTTCATGCAGATCATGAACAGAATTGCTCAACCTCAACGGTTCGTATTGTAGGATCATCAGACTGTAATTTATACGCTTCCATTTCAGCAGGTATTTCAGCTTTGTGGGGTCCATTACATGGTGGTGCTAATCAAGCAGTTATAGAGATGCTAGAGCAAATTAAGAATGATGGTGGGGATACTGATAAATGGATTAATAAAGCAAAAGATAAAAATGATGGTTTCCGATTGATGGGATTTGGTCATCGTGTTTATAAGAATTTTGATCCGCGAGCCAAAATCATAAAAAAGGCTTGTGATGATATCCTTGAAAAATTAGGTATTAATGACCCTGTTTTAGAAATTGCTAAGAAACTTGAGGAGGCAGCACTTAATGACCCATACTTTGTAGAACGTAAGCTTTATCCAAATGTTGATTTCTATTCAGGTATTATTTATCGTGCTTTGGGATTTCCAACAGATATGTTTACCGTATTATTTGCCCTTGGTCGATTACCAGGGTGGATTGCTCAATGGAAAGAAATGCGTGAAAACAAAGAACCAATTGGAAGACCAAGACAGATATATACAGGCGAAGTTATACGCAAATATGTTGATCTATCTGTGCGTTAGAAATAAATATTTTTTTTAAATAAAAAGTCCGGTATATTCTACCGGAATTTTTCATGCATTAAAATGTAATTGCTAGGATCTTAATTTGATTTTACATCAAAATTCCTGCTATCGTTGCAGACAAGTAGGAGGCAAGTGTACCGCAAATTAATGCTCTCATTCCTAGTTTGGCAAGATCAGTTCTTCTTTCCGGGGATAATTCACCTATTCCGCCAACTTGTATTGCTATAGAACTAAAATTTGCGAATCCGCATAGTGCGAAACTGGTTATCAGAATTGTTTTTGGATCTAATGTTTCTTTGATTTTTGCCAGGTCAAGATAGGCTACAAACTCATTGATTACCATTTTTGTTCCCATTAAAGATCCTGCTACCTGAATATCCTTTCCCGGAACCCCCATGGCATATGCAAATACTGAAAAAACAGTCCCAAGTATTTGATTTAAACTAAGCGTTTGAAGGTTAATTCCAATAAATGAAAGTGACATTCCAAGGTTGCTCAACCCAAATCCAATCTTGCCTAATACAAAATCTACCAATGCAATAATAGCAATAAAGCCAATCAGCATAGCTACTACATTTAATCCAACCTTCAATCCATCACTTGCACCATGCGAAATAGCATCAACCAGATTAGCATTGGTTTTTTTAATCTCTAATGATACCGTTTCTTTTGTTTCTGATATTTCTGTTTCTGGCCAAACTATTTTGGATATCACCAGTGCAGCTGGAGCAGCCATCAAACTTGCAGCGATCAGATATTCTGCTTGAACACCCATAGCAATATATACCGCCATTACACCTCCGGCAATACAGGCCATGCTGCCAGTCATAGAAGCTAATAGTTCAGACATGGTCATTCCTTTTAAATATGGTTTGATCATTATCTGAGCTTCTACCTGTCCTACAAAAGCACTGGCAACGTTTGATAAGGCTTCAGAACCTGAAACGCCCATTAATTTGTAAACAATCATTGCGATAAATTTTACAATGCGCTGCATGATTCCCAGGTAATAGGCAACACTTACCAAAACTGCAACAAAAATTATTGTTGGAATAATGTTAAAGAAAAAAATAAATTCGTTTCCGCTACCGAACGCTTTACCCATATTCTCCGAATTTACTAATGGGCCAAAAACAAATTCAGCTCCTTTTTGAGAAAAGTTTAAGATTTTAGTAACCGCATCTCCTATCCATGAAAAAATTGTTTTACCCAATGGAACTTTTAGAATAAAGACAGCAAGAGATAATTGAATTGCTATGCCTGATAGTACCAGCCTATAGTTAATCGCTTTTCTGTTATTAGACATTAAAAATGCGATTCCAAAAATTAATACAATGCCAATAAGGCCAGTGAATCTCTCCATACAGATTAATGCTAAATTAATAGTGAAATTTAGGAATAAGAATTAGAACTTTTAGATGGATCTTCATGAAGATTTTCGCCTTGAAAGTTCATCGCGAATATTTGCAGCTTTCTCATAAGCCTCGTCTGCAAGTGCATCTTTTAATTTGATTTTCAGTTCCTCTTCAGAAAGAGAACTATAATTTAATGTGGTACTTGCTGCTTTTTCTTCAGTTTGTGGCTCAATATTTTCAAGGAAAACAAATTCATTACCTTCTATTACAATTCCAGCAGATGCTAAGATAAATTCATACGTATAAATAGGACATTCAAAACGTACTGCTAAAGCAATTGCATCAGAAGTTCTTGCATCTATTTCACTTGTTTTTTTACCATCCGAACAAATTAATTTGGCATAAAATATGCCTTCTACTAGATTATAAATGATTATTTCTTGAATATTTATGTTGTAATTTCCAGCTAATGATTTGAATAGATCATGAGTAAGAGGCCTGCTAGGAGTCATTTTTTCAATTTCAATAGCAATTGCCTGTGCTTCAAAACTTCCTATTATAATTGGCAATCTTCTGCGCCCATTTAGCTCACCCAGAACTAGTGCATACGCACCCGATTGAGTTTGACTATAGGATAAGCCTACAATATCTAGTTTAATCTTTTTCATAAAATAAGCCTACTGGGTTATCAAATCAATAAATTCATAAAAATCAAGAATGAGCTTTATATGCCTTAATAGCGTCGATAAGTTTAGGTAAAACTTCAAAAGCATCACCTACAATTCCATAATCAGCAACTTTAAAAAATGGAGCTTCCGGGTCTTTATTGATAACAACAATTGTTTTTGAAGAACTTACTCCTGCAAGATGCTGAATTGCACCTGAAATGCCAATTGCAATATAAAGGTTAGGACTTACAGCAATGCCGGTCTGTCCAACATGTTCTTCATGTGGTCGCCATCCTGCATCAGAAACTGGTTTAGAGCAAGCGGTGGCTGCTCCGAGTACCTTAGCTAGTTCCTCAATCATGGCCCAGTTTTCAGGCCCTTTCATGCCTCGACCAGCAGAAACAACTAGTTCTGCATCAGGTAAAGCGATTTTGTCACTTGACCTGACTATTTCAGAAACCATCGTTCTAAAATCTGATTCCTTGAAATCAGGTTTAAAATCTTCAACTTTAGCTGATGATCCACTTTCTTTAAGCTGATAAGAGTTTGGATTTAAAGCAATCACTTTTATTTCAGAATTCAATTCAACTGTAGCAAATGCTTTTCCAGAAAATGCAGTCCTTTTTACTGTAAACGTATTATTGTCAGTTTTTGGAAGTTCAACTGCAGCGTCTACAAGGCCTGCTTTAAGTTTAACCGCAACACGTGGAGAAAGTCCTTTGCCTGTAAAGGAGTTGGCTAAAACAACAACCGTTGCTTCTTCTTTTTTCGTTGCTTCTGCAATTACAGACGCATATGCCTGGTTTACAAAGGTTTTTAGATTATCTGTGCTTGCATTGAGAACCTTTTTTGCTCCATATTTACCAAGATTGCTTAAGTCATCCTGATTTACATTGCCAATAGAAATAGCAATTAACTCTGTTTTTAAAAGTTCAGCAATAGCTGCGGCGTATGAAACTACTTCAAAAGTAGATTTCTTAAATTTGCCATCTGCATTTTCAACATATACTAAAACTGACATATTTATGAGTTAAGCCCTAAATAGGGTTATGAATTTTTGATCTGAATATTAAATTACTTGTGCTTCTGTATGCAGGAGCCCAATCAGTTTTTCGGGTTCATCCTGTGAAAGCAGCGTTACTGAACCTCTTGAAGCCGGTACACTATACGCTTTGAAAGTAATCAATTGAGCAATATCAATTGCATCTACAACTTCAAGCGGTTTAGTCCTAGCAGACATTATTCCACGCATATTTGGTATTTTAGGTTCAGCTACACCTTCTGCGCAACTAGCTACAAAAGGAAAACTTACAGTTAAATGTTCTTTGCCACCTTCTATTTCACGAACAATAGTTGCCCGGTCAGCTTCAATCTCAAGTTTTTTGATGATTGAAATTGAAGGTATATCTAGAAATTCACCCAGCATGGCAGCAATCTGCGAGCCATTATAATCACTTGATTCACGACCTGTAAGAATGATATCAAAGCCATTATCTTTTGCATAATGTGCAATTTGAGCGGATACAAAATAAGAATCTCTGGCTGAAGCGTTGATTCGAACAGCATCATCTGCACCAAGTGCAAGGGCTTTTCTAATTGTTGGCTCAGAATTTATTTCTCCAACATGAATAATAGTTACTGTGCCTTTACCTCCTTCAGTTAATTCAATAGCTCTTGCTAAAGCAATTTCATCATAGGGGTTTAATATAAATTGAACACCTGCAGTATTGAATTGTGTATTATCGCTGTTAAACATTATTTTTGCTGTTGTATCGGGGACATTACTGACACAAACTAATATTTTCATATAGATTTCTCTTTTTACAAATCTACTTAAAAAAGATAAAATATAATGTATCATATACGTTTACAAAAGCTTCTGGATTTTCTAAAAAATGAGCCTGATGATCCTTTTTTAAAATATGCACTGGCAACAGAATATTTGAGTCAGAATGATGTGCAAAAGGCTCTTTTTTATTTTGAAGATCTCTTAAAAAAACATCCTGATTATGTTGGAACTTACTACCACGCAGGTAAATTATTTGAGCGGCTTGACAGGAAATCGGAAGCTATTTTTGTTTATCAAAGGGGAATGGAAATAGCAAGAAAGGCTGGTGATAATCATGCTTACTCTGAATTACAGACAGTTTTCAATTCAGCCTCTGGTTTAGATTATGAAGACGATTAAATACGATGTGGAGTAAGCGCCAACTTATTTTTTTATATGATGTAATTTGGTTTACCCTTACTGCATTCGGAGGAGCACAAGCTCATGTTGGCATGATGCTCAAAAATTTCGTTAATAAACGTAAATATATTTCTGAAACTGAACTACTAGAGTTGAATGCTTTAACTCAGATTCTTCCGGGTCCATCTTCAACCCAAACTCTTGTTGGTATTGCATATAAAGTGGGCGGTTTAACGATGGCAATAAGTGCATTTTTTATTTGGATATTGCCATCAGCGGCACTGATGACTTTGGCAGTACTGAGCTACACTTTATTAGGTCAGAAACAGAAATTTGTTGCTATTTTGGAGTTTATTCAACCTATTGCAGTTGGAATTGTAGCTTATGCTGCATTCTCATTTGGTCGCACAATTTTAAAATCAACTACATCAATTTGGCTTGCTGCTGGATCTCTATTCGCTACTTTGCTTATTAGAAATGCATATGCTTTCCCAATATTGATTCTTATAGGAGGGATTGTTTCATCAACTGTTGAAACAGCAATTGAAGAAAATAACCTCAGATTTAAGCTTTTTTCCAATATTAACCCTCGCAAAATAGCCTATTTTTTAGGTGTATTATTACTTTTTGCAGGATTAGGCGCACTTATAAATCGTACATCTCCATTTAGTTTGCCGATTCGTTTATTCGAAAATTTTTATCGCAACGGCATTATGATATTTGGTGGCGGACAGGTACTTGTCCCTTTTATGTATACCGAATTTGTAGAGATGAAGGGATATCTTAATTCAGATCAGTTTTTATCAGGATACGCCTTTCAACAGGCTTTACCGGGTCCAACCTTTTCATTTACCTCATTTGTTGGTGGCATGACTCTGAAAAATGCAGGATTTAACATTTATGGGCAAATAATGGGTAGTATTATTGCAGTTTTGGGAATCAATTTGCCGGGGTTAATCCTCATTCTTTTTATTGTTCCTTTCTGGAATGATCTGAAAAAGATAACCCGGATTAAAAATTCTCTTATAGGTATTAATGCAGTTTCTGTTGGCTTTATGGGTGCTGCATTTCTTTTTTTATTACAGCCTGTGGGAATAAACTTCTTATCAATCGGTTTGATTATAATGACTTTTCTACTATTGGTTTTTACCAGGATCAAAACACCAATATTAATTCTAGCAGGAGTTTTACTGGGGCTGTTTATTTAATAAAAATAATTACTCAGAGTATCAGTGATTAAAAGAGTGGTTCTTCATCTATGTCGTCCATTCTGGATGGACGAATAATGAAGTTGTTGGGTTTCTCAAAGTCTTGTGAAGGTGAAATTCCAGCAAATGGATTAGGGTTATTTCCTGAAGGGCTGCTGAAATCTTCTTCAAGATCTACGAATTTCACAAATTTTCCAATAAATCGAAGTGGAACCGTGCCAGTTTCACCGTTTCTGTGCTTGGCAATAATTACTTCACCTATTCCAATGGTAGAGCGTCCATTTTCATCTTCTGTAAGACCATAATATTCAGGGCGATATAGGAATAAAACCATATCTGCATCTTGTTCAATAGAACCAGATTCCCTTAGATCAGAAAGCATTGGCTTTTTACTTCCACCAGGGCGGTTTTCTACTGCCCGGCTTAACTGGGAAAGAGCTATTACGGGTACATTTAGTTCTTTAGCAACTGACTTTAATGCTCTGGATATACTACCTATTTCTTGTTCACGATTACCACTTTTACCATCACTTTTGCCGTGCATGAGCTGTAGGTAATCGATAATGATCATTTGAATATCGTATTGTGCTTTTAAACGCCTGCACTTAGCTCTGAATTCAAATATATTTAAAGCTGGTGTATCGTCAATAAATAAGGGAGCCTCAGTTAGTTTGCCTATCTTAGAATGAAGCTGCTGCCATTCCCATTCTGCCAGATGACCTTTTCTAATTTTTTCTTGTTCTATTTCTGTTTCACCTGAAATCAAACGATTTACAAGCTGTACAGATGACATCTCTAAAGAAAAAAAGACCACAGGTTTATTAAATTGTACTGCTGCATTTCTTGCACAACTCAGTACAAATGCAGTTTTACCCATGGCAGGTCTTGCCGCAATAATAACAAGATCTGATGGCTGCCATCCTGAGGTAATTCTGTCAAGAGCAGTAAATCCGGATGCTACACCTGTCAATCCATCTACTTTATCTTTAATTTTTTCCAGATTCTCTAATGATTCACGAATAATCTCATCCATTTTTCGAGAATCTCTACGAAGATTATTTTGAGCAATTTCAAAAAGGTTCTTTTCTGCATGATCGAGAAGATCGAAAATGTCAGTTGTATCCTCATAGGCATTGGTAATTATTTCGGTAGAGATACGAATTAGTTCACGCTGAATGAATTTTTGAGAAATAATTCGGGCATGGTATTCAATATTTGCCGCAGAGGCAACACGGTTTGTTAGCTCAGTGATATAATATGCTCCACCAATCATTTCTAGTTCGCCCTGTTGACGTAATTGGGCAGTTACTGTTAGTATATCAATAGGAGATGACTTTTGGAAAAGAATCTGAATGGCTTCGAAAATTTTTTGATGACTATCTTTGTAAAACACATCAGGTTTTAAGATGTCAATAACAGCAGAGAGTGCATCTTTTTCAAGCATTAGTGCACCAAGTACAGCTTCTTCAAGATCTAATGCCTGAGGGGGAAGTTTACCTAGCCCACTTGCCATGTTGCTTAGTTTGTTCCTTCGCTCAGCAGAAAAAGTATTTTTATTGCTTTTATTGTATTCTTGATCTTTTTCTAAACTCATAATAACAAAAGTATACAAAAAACGGAGCAGAAATGTTTAAGTTTTTCACAATTTAATTTAGTTTATAATGCAATATTGTATAGACCTCATTAAATCACATGTTTTATTAACATAAATTTTTTATTTATTGTGCATATCCAATAAAATCTTGTTTTAAATAGGTTTTAACATAGTGTTAATAAATTTTTTTGATGTTGATAAACTAAGTTTTTAATCTAATAAACCTACTTATTTCCATGAAAAGGGAAATTATATCTAACTTGCCAAATAAACAATAAGTATAGATGAACGGTAGCCCTTTTAAACGAAAACGTGAGTTTGAAACACATGAATCAAATCAGATGGTATTTGGAATTCGTGCAATCATTGAGGCAATTAAAAGTGGTAAAGAGATTGAAAATCTTTTTTTACAAAGAGGACTAACGGGAGGAATAATTCTTGAATTACGTGGTTTGTTAAAAGATCAGGAGATTGGTTTTCAACTGGTTCCGATAGAAAAACTTAACCGGCTAACTACAAAGAATCATCAAGGTGCTGTTGCTTTTATTTCACCAATTAGTTATGATAAGATAGAAGATATTATACCATTGATTTATGAAAAAGGAGAGGTTCCTTTGATTTTGATATTAGATGGTATCACTGATGTACGTAATTTTGGGGCTATTGCTAGGACCGCAGAATGTGCAGGAGTACATGCGATTATAGTTCCGGCAAAAGGTTCTGCACAAATAAATCCTGATGCAATTAAAACATCTGCTGGAGCCCTTTATAAAATCCCGGTTTGTAGGCATGATAGTCTCTTAAAAACTGCAAAATTTCTACAGGAATCAGGCTTACAATTAGTAGCATGTACAGAAAAAACAAATGATTACCTCTATCAGCCAGATTATACTGTTCCTACTGCTATTATAATGGGTTCTGAAGAAACAGGGATTTCAATGGATCTGATCCGTGTTGCAGACCATTTAGCTAAAATTCCAATGTATGGTGAAATCGAGTCGTTAAATGTTTCGGTTTCAGCAGGTATATTGTTATATGAAGCCGTAAGACAAAAAATGTCTGCTAAATAAATTCGCTGCCGAATCGCTGTTTTACATCAGCTACAATTTGCTTGATTTCCTGTTCCCGTTCTCTTGGACAGACCAATAGAGAATTGTTATCTTCAATTACTATGAAATCATGTAAGCCTTGAAGTACTACTAGTTTCTCTTTTGGAACATTGACCATGCAATTAGAAGAATCATACATGATTACTCTTTCTGAAGGTATTACTACATTTCCTACATAATCCTTTTCAGATAGGTCGTAGATTGAAGCCCAGGTGCCTAAGTCTGACCATCCAAATTCAGTTGGTAAAACATAGACATTGTCTGCTTTCTCCATAATTCCGTAATCAATTGAAATATTCGTGCATTGTGAGAATGCAGATTGTATGAATTCCTGTTCTTGAGGAGTATTATAAGACATTTCTCCTTCTTTGAATATGTCATTCATTTCGGGGAGGTATTTTTCAAAAGATTTCAGTATATTTTTTGCAGACCAGACAAAAATTCCAGCATTCCAGAGAAAATCGCCACTTTGCACAAATGTTTTTGCTAATTCAACATTTGGTTTTTCTGTGAAGGTCTTAACTTTGAAAAAATCTTCTCCAATCTTTTTTGTATTGTATTGGATGTATCCATATCCGGTATCAGGTCTCGATGGTTTAATTCCAAGAGTGATTAAGCAATCATTTTCAAGTGCAGCATCAAGAGATTTTTTAATGCAACGTGTGAACTCATCTGAGTCCATGATCAAATGATCAGATGGAGCTACAACAATTGATGCATTTGGATTTATTTTCAATATTTTATGACTTCCATATGCTATGCATGGTGCCGTATTACGCATAATAGGTTCAGCCAGAATTTGTTCTTCATTAATTCCGGTTAATTGCTCTTTAACTAGATCTTTATAGTTTTCATTTGTTAAAATGAAAATATTTTCTTGAGGTACGATCTTTAAAAAACGATCATAAGTTTGCTGGATCAGAGTTTTTCCAGTTCCTAATATATCAAGAAACTGTTTTGGATATGCTATACGGCTTAATGGCCAAAATCTGCTGCCAATACCACCCGCCATTATCAGGACGTAATAATTTTTCATGCTTTTTAAACTTAAATAATTCCTTCTTTCAAAAGATCATGAAGATGGATAAAACCTTCAAACTTGCTTTCTGTGCCTACAAGTATCTGGGTAATATTATTAACGCGTAATATTTCAAGTGCGTTAACGGCAAGTTCGTTTTTATCGATGTATTTGGGCGATTTAGTCATAATGTTAGCGGCTATTAGCCCATCAATTGTGCTATTATTATTCAGCATTCTACGAATATCACCGTCTGTAATTATTCCGTTTAGTTTTCCTTCATCTACAACTGCTACCGCACCAAGTCTGTTTCTGGTGATTTCAATGATCACTTCTTTTACTGTTGCATGTGAAGACACAAAGGATTTTTCATTTTGTGCAGCCAGGTCGCCAACAGTTAAATATAAACGTTTCCCTAAAGAACCTCCCGGATGATATTTGGCAAAATCAGCACTACTAAATTCACGACACTCAAGTAAACATACTGCCAAAGCGTCACCCATAGCCAATTGAGCTGTGGTACTGGTAGTTGGAGCAAGATTATGTGGACATGCTTCATGATCAATCGTTGTATCGAGTAACCAATCAGCTTGTTTTGCCAGAAAGGAATCCTTATCACCTGCCATTGCGACAAGTTTATTTCCACCTTGTTTTAATAATGGCACAAGTACCTTGATCTCGGGGGTATTTCCACTTTTTGAAATACAAATGACCAGATCATTTTGCTGAATCATGCCCAGATCGCCGTGAATGGCATCTGCCGCATGCATGAATATTGCTGGAGTTCCTGTAGAATTAAAAGTAGCAACGATCTTTTGAGCAATTATTCCACTTTTTCCAATCCCGGTTATTATAACACGGGTTTTTAGGTACAAAATTTGATATACTATTTCTGAAAAATCAGCGTTTAAATTTCTTGAAATACTTCTTATACCTTCTGCTTCAGTTTGAAGAGTTTGTCGTGCTATTTCTAATATTTCAACGTTATTTTTCAATTTAGTTTTTTTAAAATAAATAAATATTAATCGCAAAAATATGTTATTTTGAATATTATTATGACCAATTTTCAATTTTTTCCAGTTATATAATGGAAATAAACAAATCTTTATTCGATAATTTACAGAATTTTTTCGGCTTCGATAACTTTAAAGGTGATCAGGAAGCTATTATAACCAGCATACTTCAAAAGAAAGATACATTTGTTATCATGCCAACAGGTGGCGGGAAATCAATTTGTTATCAACTTCCAGCCTTAATGAGCGAAGGTACAGCAATTGTTATTTCGCCACTGATTGCCTTAATGAAAAATCAGGTAGACCAATTAAGAGCTTTTGGCGGAACAGATAGTATTGCCCATTTTCTCAATTCATCACTCAATAAGTCTGAAATTACCAATGTAAAAGAAGATGTAAAAAATGGACTAACCAAATTACTTTATGTAGCACCTGAGTCATTAACAAAGTCAGAAAATGTAGATTTTTTGAGAGGTATTTCAATATCTTTTGTAGCTGTTGATGAAGCTCATTGTATTTCAGAATGGGGGCATGATTTCAGGCCGGAATATCGTAGAATACGTCAGGTAATCGATAATATTGGCGAAAATATTCCAATTATTGCATTAACGGCTACAGCCACACCTAAAGTACAGCAGGATATTCAAAAAAACCTGCAAATGAATAAGGCCTCTCTTTTTAAATCCTCATTTAACAGACCTAATTTATTTTATGAAGTAAGGGCAAAGCGTGATGTAATTAAAGAAATTGTTAGATATGCTAAGTTGAATTCAGGAAAATCAGGAATCGTTTACTGCCTGAGCCGTAAAAAGGTCGAAGAAGTTGCTGAAGCATTGAAGCTTAATGGAATAAAAGCGCTGCCATATCATGCAGGTCTGGATCCTAAAACCCGCGCTGAAACACAGGATAACTTCTTGATGGAAGACGTTGATGTAATCGTTGCAACTATTGCTTTTGGAATGGGTATTGATAAGCCTGATGTTCGTTATGTTATCCATCATGATATCCCAAAAAGTATGGAGGGATATTATCAAGAAACAGGACGATCTGGTCGTGATGGTGGTGAGGGTATCTGCCTGGCCTTCTATTCACAAAAAGATATTGACAAGTTAACCAAGTTTATGAAAGACAAACCTGTTTCAGAAAGAGAAATAGGCACTCAAATTCTAAAAGAAGTTATCGACTATGCTGAATCATCTGTTTGTAGGCGTAAACAGATACTCCATTATTTTGGTGAGAATTTTAATGAAACTGGATGCAATAGTATGTGTGATAATTGCCGTCATCCTAAAAAATATTTTGATGCAGAGGCTCCTTTGCTAAAGGCTTTAACCTTGATACGGGATCTGGGTGAAAAGTTTGATGATCAATATGTCATAAATATCATGTTGGGTATTGAAAATTCCCTGGTTGCATCGTATGAGCATAGCAAATTAGATGTTTTTGGATCTGGCAAAGAAGATGGTGAGATACTTTGGAAATCTTTAATGCGACAGATAGTTCTGCATAATTTTGTTCAAAAAGACATTGATAATTATGGTCTTTTAAAACTGACTAAATCTGGAAATTCATTTATAGAAAATCCATACTCAATTAAGTTTATACTTAATTATCTGATGGATGTGGCTGAAGATGAGGTAGAAGAGGCCCAGCAACAAAGCGGAGCTTTGGATACACTCTTGCTTCAAATGCTGAAAGATCTAAGGAAAAAGATTGCCAAACAAAAGAATCTGCCACCATTTGTAATATTTCAGGATCCTTCGTTAGATGAAATGTGTACTCATTATCCTATTTCTATTGATGAACTCAAACAGATACAGGGAGTAGGATCTGGAAAGGCGTCGAAATTCGGCCTTCCCTTTATCGAACTTATAAAAAAATATGTTGATGAAAATGATATTGACCGACCGGTAGATCTGGTTATCAAAAGTGCAGCAAATAAATCAGCTCTTAAAGTATCCATTATTCAAAATATAGATCGTCAGATTTCTCTGGAGGATATTGCATCTGCCAAAGGAATCTCATACGATGAAATATTAAAGGAACTTGAAACCATCGTAAACTCTGGCACAAAACTTAATCTCAATTATTATATTGATGAGTTGATTGAAGAGGACAGGCAGGATGAGGTTTTTGATTATTTTAGGTCAACAGAAACCGACTCAATTGAGGATGCACTTTTGGAGCTTGGAACTGATGATTACACTCGCGAAGAGTTGCAATTAATGCGTATTAAATTTTTATCGGAGCTAGGAAATTAATGATTAATAGGATTCCCCAAATAAAGCACACAGAATCAGGTAATTTTTTCCTGATGGCTGGACCCTGTGTTATTGAAAGTGAAGAAATTGCTCTCAGAATTGCAGAAAGAATAGTCAATATTACAGATAAACTTAAAATTCCTTTAATTTTTAAAGGATCTTATAGAAAAGCAAATCGCTCCAGGCTCGATTCATTTACAGGAATAGGTGATGAAAAAGCACTCAGGATTTTAAATAAGGTAAGTATGGAATTTGGTGTTCCAACGGTTACCGATATTCATGAAAGTCATGAAGCCGCTATAGCAGCAGAATTTGTAGATGTTCTACAAATTCCAGCTTTTTTATGTCGTCAAACTGATCTTCTTGTAGCTGCTGCACTTACAGGCAAAGCTGTGAATGTAAAAAAGGGACAGTTCCTATCGGCAGGCTCTATGAAATTTGCAGTTGAAAAAATCCAAGAATCAGGTAACCCTAATGTGATACTTACCGATCGCGGTAATACTTTTGGCTATCAAGATATCATTGTTGATTACAGAGGAATACCAGAAATGAGAAGCTTTGGAGTTCCCGTAGTGATGGATTGCACACACTCATTGCAGCAGCCTAACCAGGCTAGCGGTGTAACAGGAGGGAAGCCTACCCTAATTGAAACAATTGCCAAAGCAGCCATTGCAGTAGGTAGTGATGGCTTGTTTATTGAAACTCATCCTGATCCGGCAAACGCAAAGTCTGATGGAGCAAACATGCTTCATTTAGATCTGCTTGAAGACTTACTGGTAAAATTGATTAGGATCAGAAATGCAATTTCCTGATCCTAATCAATTCTTATCTAGTATTCTCTGCTAAATATTCTTAATAAATATTTTCTTTTAGCCATTGAACACTAAATGAAGGATCATCAATAGTTTTAGATCCATCTTGCTCAATAAAGGTGTGTTTTACTCCTGAGAGTTTTGAGTTTTCGTAGATATGTTTAAAATCAACTTTCCCTTTACCTACTGGGCATGGTTTTCCGCTTATTTTATCAAGATCTTTTACATGCCATAATGGGAAACGTCCTGGGTATTTTTTGAATAAGGCAACTGGATCCATTCCTGCAGCTGTAGCCCAGGCAAGATCTAACTCCATAAATACCTTGTTTTTATCCGTATTGCTTAAAACATAATCAAATGCTGATACCCCTTCTATGGGTGTAAATTCAGATTGATGATTATGGTATGCAAATTTCATTTTGTTTTTTGCAGCTGAATCACCTGCTTTTATGAAAATTTCTGTGGTTCGTTTAATATCATCCATTGTATTGATTGATGAACTGGAACAAATTACCCAATTGCAACCTCCTTCTCCTGATTCATCTACAATCTGCTGAAGGTTATCCCTAAGATTCCTTGAGCCTACAGGAACTTGTGTCGACCTTGGTAAACCACCAACATGATTCCCAATCCATTTTAGTCCCAGATCGTTTACAATTGTTGCAAATTCCTTTGCTGAATGTCTGTAATATAAACCACCAGAACCTGTAGCCGTCTCCAGTTCTTTGATGCCAATATCAGCGACCTGTTTAAGAATGGTTTTAGTATCTGCTCCAGGCAAGTTAATCAGAGTATTAAGAGTATAGACCTGTAGGCCCATGTTCGGATAGTTGAGTTTTAATTTACCTATTATTCCTGCATTAGACCATGAAGGTAATGCACATCCAATTGTAAATAAAGCCGAGTTTTTTAGAAAGGATCTTCTATCAATCATAAAATTTTATTTAGCTGTTAAAAATCTATTTTTTGTCAATTGTATAAAAATCATAGGTGATTGCCCAGGTAAATTCATTGCCAGGCAATGCATCAATCTTTATAAAGGGTTCAGGACTTAATGTTGTTGGAACTGACCAATACATGAAATGTGATAAAGGGCGATTTGATGTGATTCTCACTGCAGCTCCTGTTTTTTGATTTTCTATCCTGAAATCATAATCTTCAACATTGGTGCCAGTAAAACCTTTAGGATATTCCATGGTACTTTCGCCTTTTTTTAAATCTCTGTTATAGATCATTTTATTATCTACGAAACTCATAAGACTCTTTATTGCAGGTTCTGAATTAATTTTAAAGGGCATACTGACTAAAAAATTCGGTCCTGTGTTTTGATTGTCGATCACGAAAAAGTTATGATTAAAAACACTAGTATTTATAGATTTTTGACCTGTATTTTTTAAACTATGTTCTAAAATCAATTGGGCTTTTCCCTCTACCAAGCGAACTGTTTTTTTATAGATATATGAATATCCGGTATCATCTTTTAGGGTATGAATAAATTCAACTCGGTCTTTTTTTGTCTTTACTTTCCAATTTCCATAATTTAGAATTTCAAAGGGTTTACTGAATCCATAAGGTTCATTTTTTACCTTTTTTAGAATACCAATACCAATTTTCATGAATTTTTCTCCAGGAGACGCAGTTACATAATCTATCGGATCAAATGCTTCAACCGGACCTGTAATAGCATCATGTCTATAAGGATCATGTTGCTGGTACCATTCACCGAAATATTCATGGTCTTTAAATTTTAAACTATTTATTACACCTGACCAATCAAATCTGGTCCCTCTGTAAAATCCATTTTTAGCATCTGGCAAGTATAAATTTGCCTCGATTAACCCATTAGAAATACTTGTTTTAGGGTATTGTGCAAAAATGCTGGAGGCCGAAAAAATCAGAATCCCGAAAAGAATCTTTCTCATAGTATCAAATTTTAAAATTGATCAATTTATTTAGTAATTAAGGAATAATCAAGGTTCCGACAGCTTTTCGAATTTGCCAATAGGATTTAGTTCCATTAGGATATTTTGCTGCTTCCTTCTCATTGTTATCTGCCCCAAGTCTAGGAATTTCATTCACAAACATGTATCCATTTTGTTGAATTGATTTTCTATAATTATTTCGCTCTAAACCTTCAGTTATTTAATTTAATTTCTCTTTTTCTTTCAAAAATTGTTGCCGAATTTTATTTTAACTATTTATTCTAGTAAATATCTAAGTTTTAGTGAACTTGTTTAAACTCTATAATAATCAGGTTTCCAGTTCTGGATAGCTAATTTTATTGACTTTGAATCCATTTTATCTGTAATAGCTCTTTGTATTAGTTTTTGATATTCATCATCCGATGCAAATCGCAATGCAATAATTTGACCAATTTTTAGCTCAGATGGTAAGGGTTTTCCTGTTAAAATAAAGTGCCTAAAGTTTTCTTCAGAACGAATGGCTCTGTCTTGGGCTCTGAGAGGGAAAGATCGTGTAAACCAAAAAAGCATAATGCAGCATACAAAGAGTAGGGTAATTAAACTGGCAGAATATAAGCTTTCATTATTCCATGATCCACATAGATTGAAAAGGGAGCCAATAAATCCTGTCAGTATCAATAGCGCTAGTATTCCATGATAACCTTTAACCAGTCGAGTGTGGTTTTTGTAGTTTTGTTCCATAATTATTTCTGTGTGATTTTAAATTCTGTTCGTCTATTATTTTTACGACCTTGTTCAGTGTCATTATCAGAAATTGGCTGACCTTCACCAAATCCTTTAAAACTTAATTTTGTTAAAGGTATTTTATTTTTTATCAAATATTCATAAACTATTTTAGCTCTATTGGTGGAAAGAATCAGGTTTGATTGATCTTCTCCTATTTTATCGGTATGTCCGCCAATTTCAATTGATATTGTTGGATTTTCTCTTAAAAAAAGAATAAGCTGTTGTAATTCTGCCATAGATTCAGGTAAGAGATCATATTGATTGGTCTCGAAAAATACGTTATTCAATATAACCATTTTCCCGATCTCAATTTTCTGCAAAGAAACATCTATATTAAATGGTTGTTTTTCCAGATTTCCTATAAGTGTAAAGTTCTGCGAATAAAATAAATATCCTTCTTTTGATACGGTAAGTCCATAAGATTTGCCGGCAGGCAATGCGGCAAGAAATTCTCCATTTTCAGGATCCATAATCTCATCATAAATAGTTTGTCCATTGATCAAATTAGTGATTTGAATATGTGCATCCAAGGCCTCCTTACTAAGATTGTCGAAAACTTTACCTTTAACATAGGTAACTGCTTTGGGTTTCATTTTTTCGGGTAATTCAAATGAGTAGATATCTAGCTTTCCATATCCTTCTTTTTGATTACTTGAAAAGAAGGCCACTTTACCATCTGTACTTATGCATAAACCACTTTCTTCTGCGAATGTATTGATTGGGAATCCTAAATTTTCAGGTTTTTGCCAACCTGTTTGTTTCTCGCCTACATAAGCTTTCCTACTTATGAACACATCTTTATTACCCATGCCTGGCCATCCGTTTGACGAAAAATAAAGACTTTCATTATCTGGATGTATATATGGTGATTGTTCATCATATGAAGTATTAATTTCTTTACCCAGATTAACAGGATTTGACCATGTGCCATCTGTGTTTAATTCAGAACTCCAGATATCATAGCCTCCATAACCGCCCTGTCGGGTGCTGACAAAATATAAAGTGCGACCGTTAGCACTGATTGATGGTTGAGATTCCCATCCGGCTGTATTTACAGGTCCGCCAATGTTAAAAGGTTGACTCCAATCATTCCCTTCCCTTTTCGAAATATAAATATCACATCTTCCTAAACCATCAGGGCGATTACATCCTGTAAAAAATAAATAGTTGCCATCTGGCGAAATGTTTTGAGCACCTTCATTAAAATTGGGGGTATTAATTTCCTCACTTAAAAATTCAGCAACTGCCCAGTTACCATTTCGTTTCTCACTTTTATAAAAGTCTTCATTACGATTTTGCTGGCGAGTGAATATGATCATTGATTCATCTGCAGTAATCACAGGTAAATATTCATCTTCTTTTGTGTTGATAGCAGGACCCATATTAATAGGTTTAAAAGGAACAGGTGATTTCAGGGCTTCTAGACTAAATTTACAATCTCTAATAAATTTATTGATCTTTTCTATGCTTGCACTATTTAAACCAGGATAAGTTAAATATTTATTGAAATGTTCAATTGCCTGGCGATAATTACCAGTATTTAGTTCAGAGTCAGCAATCCCAAAATAGGTGAGTGGATGGAATTCAGGATCAATTGAAAGAATTCTACTATAGTTATCCAGTGCATTGGAATATTTCCCAAATTTTCGGTAAAGATCACCCAATTGCTGATAAGCGGCTAGAAATTTTGAATCTAATGATACGGCCTGATTAAGTTCAGAGATGGCTTTATCATACAAGTTCTCAGAAATAAAATAATTAGCTTGTTCATACGCCTTTTGTGCCTGCTTATTTGTCGAGCTTGTTTGCTTTTGAGCAAACACAATCAGGGGTAGAAGGCAAAAAACAAGTAATAAACGCTTAATCATACCTATTGCATAAAATCTCTATGGATGAAGGTAAAAAATAAAATGTTCTTAGCCTATTGTTGCCAAGCAAAGTTTATTTGTATTGGCTGATTTGAAAAAAAAATAAAAATAGCCTAAGGAATGTTCAGGTATTTATGAGTTTGTAATGAAATTTCCCATTTAGGATTCTGCATTACGTAATCAATGATCAAGGGAGTAATTTCCGAACTTTTAGACCACTCTGGTTGTAAATATAATTTGCAGGTCTGAGAAGCATGAGCTGCATGCTCTTCAGCCCAAAGAAAATCACTTTTATTAAATACGATCACTTTCAACTCGCCAGCAAAAGGTAAAATATCTGGTCTTGGCGACTTGAATTTTTTGGGTGATAAACAGATCCAGTCCCAACTTCCTGAAAGAGGGTAAGCTCCGGATGTCTCTATAAATGTTTTGATGCCTCGTTTTTGTAATTCAAACGTTAAATAGTCAAGATTATAAATAAGCGGTTCACCACCAGTAACAACTACCGCCTTTCCTGGAAATTTTTCTGCATTCTGAACAATTTGATCTGCTGAAGTAAGGGGATGTAATTCTGCATCCCAGCTTTCTTTTACATCACACCAATGACAACCTACGTCGCAACCTCCCAAGCGAATAAAATAGGCCGCTTTCCCTGAATGAAATCCTTCTCCTTGAATGGTATAAAACTCTTCCATTAAAGGTAATAATGTGCCGTCGGTCGGAATTTGATGTGCCATTTTGTAACTTAGATTACAAATATACTTAAGTTTAAATTCTGAACCTTGTTTTAAGAGGATTGAGACATAAAATTGACAATTTTTGATACCTGATGAACTGGATTAAGCTATTCCCATTAACAATTCTATCCTCTGAAGACTTTCTAGAGAAAGTAACTGTTTCAGGTAAGAAGCTATGCATAGTTAAAACTGCAGGTAAACTCTTTGCTATACAAAATAAATGTCCTCATGCAGGTGCTCAACTAAGTAATGGTTGGTGTTCAAAAGGAAAGATTATTTGTCCATATCATAGACAAGAATTTGATTTGGAAACAGGTAGAGGAGCAGACGGGCAAAATAATTACGTGGATACTTACCCTATTGAGATTCAAGAAGATGGTGTTTATATAGGGATTAAAAAATCATGGTGGAAGTTTTGGTAATGGATTGTAACCCTAGAGGCAAGAAAAATTAGAATCACTGTATAAGTTAGTAAATCTCTTTTTTAGCTGAAGCTAGGGTATTTTTAAGTAATCCAACAATGGTCATTAATCCAACTCCACCAGGTACAGGAGTGATCCAGGATGCTTTTGGAGCAACATTGTCAAAGTCAACATCGCCAAATAATTTATATCCTGATTTTGTTTCTGTTGAAGTTTCACGGTTCATGCCAACATCGATAACAATGGCGCCATCTTTTACCATATCTGCGGTAACAAAGTTTTTCTTTCCTATCGCTACAATTAGTATGTCGGCATCAAGACTGAATTTTTTAATATCCGGAGTTTTACTGTGGCAAATAGTTACTGTACAATTACCTGGATTGGTATTTCTAGCCATTAAAATGCTCATCGGTGAGCCAACAATATTACTTCTTCCAATAACAACGCAATGCTTACCGCTGGTATCTATACCATATTCCTGCAACATCAGCAAAATTCCATAAGGTGTTGCGGGCAAGAAGGAGGGAAGGTTACGTTGCATCCGTCCAAGATTAACAGGATGGAAGCCATCTACGTCTTTTTCGGGTGAAATTTTTTCAGTGACTTTATCAGCTGATATATGTTTAGGTAAGGGGAGTTGTACTAATATACCGTCTGTATCTGGATCCTGATTAATTTCATTGATTTTTTTCAGGAGTTCATCTTCAGTGATTGAACTTTCATAACGGTATAAAGTTGAATTAAAACCAACCTTTTCACAGTTCTTGATCTTGCTGGCTACATAAGTTTCAGAACCACCATCATGACCAACAAGTATGGCAACCAGATGTGGTTTTCTGCCTGTTTTATCAAGGATTTCAGCGGCCTCAATAGCTATCTGTTGTTTTAATTTTTCAGATACAAATTTTCCGTCAAGTAATTGCATTGATGTATTAATTGGGTATTTATTTACATTTAACAGCTTTTCAACCTATTTTATTGGCTTTCACAAAATATGAAAACAGGGTATTAATCTAGTTTTAGGACAGCCATAAATGCCGTTTGCGGTATTTCTACGTTTCCTACTTGCCTCATTCGTTTTTTACCTTTCTTTTGTTTTTCTAAAAGCTTTCTCTTTCTAGAAATATCTCCACCGTAGCATTTTGCAGTTACATCTTTACGTAAGGCTTTTACTGTTTCACGAGCAATTATTTTTGCACCGATTGAAGCCTGAATAATAATTTCAAATTGCTGGCGAGGAATCAATTCTCTTAATTTTTCACAGATTTTCTTTCCAAAATTATAGGAGTTTGTACGGTGAATAAGTGAAGATAGGGCATCAACTGGTTCGGCATTTAAAAGAATATCTAATCGAACTAAATCTGATTGTCGATAACCGATCTGATGATAATCAAATGAAGCATAACCTTTTGAAATTGTTTTTAATCGATCGTAAAAATCGAATACAATTTCTCCCATAGGCATTTCAAATATCAGTTCAACACGGTCTGAAGTCAGGTAAGATTGATTTACAATTGTGCCTCTCTTCTGAATACAGAGCGACATGATCGGTCCTACAAATTCAGATTTTGTAATAATATTAGCCTTAATATAAGGCTCTTGAACATAATCGAGTTTACTTGGGTCAGGAAGGTCAGATGGATTATGAACATCAATTTCAATTCCCTTTGATGTAAAAGCTTTATAAGATACGTTTGGAACGGTTGTGATAACGGTCATATCAAATTCACGTTCCAGACGTTCCTGAATAATTTCCATATGAAGCATGCCCAAGAAACCGCAACGGAAACCAAATCCTAAGGCAGCCGATGATTCGGGCTCAAACACAATTGAAGCATCATTAAGCTGCAACTTGTGCATACTTTCTCGAAGCTCTTCGTACTCATCGGTGTCAACTGGATAAATACCTGCAAAAACCATTGGCTTAACCTCTTCAAAACCTTTAATTGGCTCTTTACTTGGGTTGTCTCTATGAGTGATTGTATCACCAACCTTTACTTCACGTGCTTCTTTTATTCCGGATATAATATAACCAACATCGCCTGTTTTAATAACATCTTTAGGCTTTTGTGTAAGTTTTAATGTCCCAACTTCTTCAGCAATGTAATCTTTATTTGTGGCCACGAATTTTACCCGGTCACCTTTACGTATTTCGCCGTTCAGAACTTTAAAATAGGCAATAATTCCTCTGAAAGAATTAAATACCGAGTCAAATATCAGGGCCTGTAATTCACCATCAGGATTTCCTTTTGGAGAAGGTATTCGCTCCACAATAGCCCGAAGTATATGATCGACTCCGAGTCCCGTTTTACCTGAAGCTGGAATGATTTCTTCACGTTTGCAACCGATCAGTTCAATGATCTGGTCTTTAACTTCTTCGGGCATAGCACCTGGAAGGTCCATCTTATTTAAGATTGGAATGATATCAAGATCATGTTCCAAGGCTAAATATAAATTTGAAATTGTTTGTGCCTGTATACCCTGTGAAGCATCTACAATTAGTAATGCACCTTCGCAGGCAGCAATTGAACGGGATACTTCATATGAAAAATCGACATGGCCAGGCGTATCAATCAGGTTTAGAATATAAGGTTGCCCATCCTGAATATAATCCATTTGAATAGCATGACTCTTAATTGTTATCCCGCGCTCGCGTTCCAAATCCATATCATCAAGTAACTGAGCTTGTGATTCACGCTGTGTGATTGTATTGGTATACTCTAGAAGACGGTCAGCTAATGTGCTTTTACCGTGGTCTATATGGGCAATTATGCAAAAATTACGTATGTACTTCATCTGAAGCGCAAATATAGTTTTTTAAGCGCAAATTATGGATTAGTTCTTCTAATTATGAGATTTGTTATGACAGCTGATTTGCACCTATTTTTTAAATAAACAAGATTTTATATTATTTTTAAATAGAGTTTCTGACTACTACATTTTTTTGCTATTTTCGCTAAAAACTAATATATAGCGAATTCAATGACTATTGGCATCTTACGCGAACCGACTACAGAATCTAGGGTTTCTTTAATTCCCGAGCACATCGCGGCACTCAAAAAACAAAATATTCATGTATTGGCAGAGCATAATTGCGGTAGCCATGCTTATGCATCCGACTCATTATATACAGAGCAGGGTGCTGAGCTTAGCTCTAGAGAAAATGTTTTGAAGAACTCTGATATTCTGCTCAGTATAAATCTGCTTACAACAGATGATTTAAAAAAAATAAAAAAGAATGCTGTTGTTTTAGGAGTTTATAGTCCGCTCTCAAATTTTGTATTAATTAATGATTGGGCAGCAAAAGGTTTAACAACCTTTAGTATGGATATGCTTCCCCGTACAACCAGGGCTCAGAGTATGGATATACTTAGCTCCCAAGCAAATATTGCAGGTTATAAGGCAGTATTACTTGCTGCTATGCAGTTGCCTAAATATTTCCCAATGTTCATGACCGCTGCTGGAAGTATTGCACCAGCAAAAGTAATGATATTAGGAGCAGGTGTAGCAGGTCTTCAGGCTATTGCAACTGCTAAGAGATTAGGAGCTGTAGTGGAGGTATTTGATACTAGACCCGCTGTAAAGGAAGAAGTCATGAGTCTGGGTGCTAAATTTATTGAAGTTGAAGGAGCTCTTGATGCCTCAAAAGCAGGTGGATATGCTGTTGATCAAACTGAAGAGTACAAGCAAAAACAACAGCAGCGAATTGCTGAAGTTGCTTCAAAAGCAGATGTGATCATCACTACTGCTCAAATACCTGGCAAGAAAGCTCCAATACTTTTACCTGACAGTATTCTGGATTCAATGAAAAGTGGGTCATTTATTATTGATCTGGCATCAGCTACTGGTGGAAACACTACGCAAACTAAAGACAGTGAAACTGTGGTTTATAAAAATGTAACCATTATAGGTAATTCAAATCTTCAAGGAACAATGCCCTCAGATGCAAGTAAGCTCTATGGAAAGAATATTTTGAATTTTCTTCAGTTAATCTTTGGACCTGAAGGACAGATCAATCTTAATTTTGAGGATGATTTGGTGAAGGGTACTTGTATTACCTATAATGGTGAGGTTTGTAATGAAAGGGTGAAGGAAGTAATAAGTAATAAGTAATAAGTAATAAGTAATAAGTTATAAGTAATAAGTTATAAGTAATAAGTTTTAGGTAATTCGTAATTCGTAATTAGTTTTCGTAATTGGTAATTGGTAATTCGTAATTCGTAATTAGTTTTGGTAATTCGTAATTCGTAATTCGTTTTAGTAATTCGTAATTAATTTTAGTAATTAGTTTCAGGTAATCTAATAGATCAAAGTTTAATCAACAATCAACATATATATGGAAACAATGTTTAGCTGGCTATCGCTGCATCAGGGAATGATTTACATCGTAATTCTGAGTGTATTTCTTGGAATTGAAGTTATAGGACGCGTGCCAAGTGTACTGCACACTCCTTTGATGAGTGGTGCAAATGCTATTCATGGCGTAGTTATAATTGGGGCTATCATAGTAATGGGAAAAGCTGAAAGCAATAATTTGCTAGCGCTTACTCTTGGATTTCTAGCAGTAATCTTAGGTACCTTGAATGTGGTTGGAGGATTTGTGGTTACAGACCGTATGCTAGAAATGTTTAAAAAGAAGAAATAGAAATTTAGCGCTTTTAGCTATTTACTATATATAATATTATAATTAGAAATTTAGAATAGAATGGAATTAAATATACTAATCATTTGTTACCTGATCGGATCTGTAACCTTTATTATCGGATTAAAGATGTTGAGTCATCCTGAAAGTGCCAGAAAAGGAAACCTTATCGCAGCAGCTGGAATGGCCATATCTATTTTGGGGACTATTTTTCTATATCAAGAAGAAGGTATAAAACTCGGAAATTATATCTGGATCTTCGCAGCATTGATTATTGGTACTGTTTTGGGTACCCGTGCAGCAAAAAAGGTTAAGATGACCGCTATGCCAGAAATGGTTAGTTTATTTAACGGAATGGGTGGTGCCTGCGCTGCGTTAATTTCAATTGTAGAATTCGATCATCTTAATCATCAAATTCAGTTGGGTGGAGCAGTTAACAGTGGAACACTCTTAATCATTTTTGCTGGTTTGATTATTGGAACAATTTCATTTGCTGGTAGTATGGTGGCCTGGGCAAAACTGAATGGAAGAATTAAGGATTTTGCATTCAATGGTCAGCATATTATGAACCTTGTTATTTTTGCTGTGATTATCTGTCTTTCAGCATACCTAATCATATCAGGTGATCCTGCAGCAGGGTCCTTATTCTATTTAGTTTTTGCATTGTCAATTATTTATGGATTGTTCTTTGTATTGCCTATAGGTGGTGCAGACATGCCGGTTGTTATTTCATTATTAAATTCATTTACAGGGGTTGCAGCAGCCTTTGGCGGATTTTTATATGATAATCCTGTAATGCTTACCGGTGGTATTTTAGTAGGTTCGGCTGGTACAATTTTAACCATACTGATGTGTAAAGCAATGAACCGACCATTGAGTAATGTTTTAATTGGCTCATTTGGAGGTTCTTCAGCAGGTTCTGTAAGTAAAGATCAGGGTGCCTATAAAGAGATAAGTATCAGTGATTCAGCAGTTGTAATGAGCTATGCAAAAAAGGTTATGATTGTTCCGGGATATGGTTTGGCAGTTGCTCAGGCTCAGCACGTATGCCATGAACTTGAAAAATTATTATCCGACAAAGGTGTTGAAGTAAATTATGCGATCCATCCGGTTGCAGGTCGTATGCCTGGTCATATGAATGTACTTCTTGCCGAAGCAGATGTAGATTATGCCAGATTGTTGGAAATGGAACATGCTAATGAAGAATTTCCTCAAACAGATGTGGTTTTGGTTCTTGGAGCCAACGATGTTGTTAATCCTGCAGCCAAAACAGACCCGGGATCTCCAATTTATGGAATGCCGGTTCTTGATGTTGAGCTTTCTAAATTGGTTATTATAAATAAAAGGAGTATGAATCCCGGTTATGCTGGTATTGAAAATGAGCTCTTTTTTCAACCTAAATCTTCCATGTTATTTGGAGATGCAAAATCAGTACTTCAAAAATTAGTAGCAGAAATTAAAACACTCTAATTAAGGGGAAAGCTTAAAGCTGAAAGGATAAAGCTGAAAGGATAAAGCTTAAAGCGGAAAGCTAAAATGTTTGTTTTTGAAACATAACTATACTTATTTTACAGTTTAGTTTTATTTTTCAAGTTCTGTAAAATTTTCGGGTTCCTTTTCAAGGGATTAAGTTCATAAAAAAGCAAGCCTGTAAGCCGGGTTCTGTTTCCCGATAAATCGGAAATTCTATCATTTATCTAGCCATACAATTGCTTGTATGGTCTAACGACCTACCCATTCCGGATAATGTCGCATCTGCGACATAAGGAAACGAGCAGCTTCGCTTCCGGAACCTATTTGGTCTTTCAACTCCTGGGGTTTACCGTACCTTATGTCGCCATAAAATACTGTGAGCTCTTACCTCACATTTTCACCTTTACCCACCTAAGCGGGAAGTTTATTTTCTGTGGCACTTTCCGTCTCCATTTTCATGAAGCCTTCCTGTTAGGAAGCAGAATGCTCTGTGTTGCCCGGACTTTCCTCCTTGATTTGCATCACGGCGATAGAACAGCTTGCTTTTCAAAGATAGCTATTTTGTTTTTAAGGAATCTGTGGAATTTGCCTTAATCTTATTTAAGTCCTTATCAATCTTAATGATACTCCTTAATATAGCCGTAGAAGCTGAATGGAAGAAGTTTTGATTGATAGTTGCAAATTTATCGGTAGGCTTATGGTAATCTTCATGATCTTCGACTCCAAAATAAATAAAAGGTATATTTTCTTTTGCAAAAGGACCCTGATCGCTTTGCATGGTCCAGTCATCCTTGCCTGAACCAGGAATATCATGTCCCAAAAGAATACTTATACCCGTATTATAATCTGCATCTTCAAGTATCTCTTTTAAAATTGGTGTTTTATAAGTTCCAACAGCATAAAGCTCTGACCTGTCATTATGAGAAACCATATCCATATTAACATTCATTATAATAGATTTTCTGGGTATTATAGGTTCCTTTAAAAATGCATATGCTCCCTGAAGACCCATTTCTTCAGCATCAAAGGCGATAAACAACAAGGTATTACGGGGTTTGTGAACCTTGAAATATTCTGCAATTCCTAATAAAACGGATACTCCTGAGGCATTATCATCTGCTCCATTATATATCATAGAATTATTAACTCCTACATGATCATAATGTGCTGAAATTACAATAACATCATCTGTATTGCCCTTTACAAATCCAATCAGATTGGTACCATTGATCAGCTCAGACTTCCTGTTTTTAAAACTAAATGGATGTCTGTAATGATCCTGAAATGATTTTAAACCTGTCTCTTTAAACCTTGCAGAGACATATTCTGCAGCGGCCTTATTACCTTCTGTCCCAGTTTTTCTACCTGCAAACAGATCTGATGATAGAGTTTCTATATCTTTCAGTAAGCTAGAGCGGTCTATATCCTGTGCATTTGCACAAAAAACTGAAAGTAATGCTAAGGTTAGTATTAGTTTTTTCAAATTGGTTAATCAGATTAGAGTTAATGATGAATTTGAGATGATCAGTTTATAAATTAAGCGACCTCGCGAATGTCAACTGCAACAACTCTTGATACTCCTTGTTCGGCCATTGTGACACCATAAATAATGTCTGTACTTGCAATTGTTCTCTTATTATGTGATACTATAATAAATTGTGAGCGGTCTGAAAACTCACGAATGATATTATTGAACTTGTCGATATTGGTATCATCAAGAGGAGCATCTACCTCATCAAATATACAGAATGGGGCAGGTTTCAATAAATACAATGAGAATAGTATCGCAGTAGCAGTTAAAGTCTTTTCACCTCCTGATAATTGATTGATGGAAAGTGGTCTTTTCCCTTTTGGCTTTGCTATGATATCAATATCAGATTCTAATGGATTTGAAGGGTCAGCTAATATCAGATCACAACTATCTTCATCATTAAATAGAGACCGGAAAACCTCTATGAAATGTTTTCTAACATTTATAAAAGCATCCATAAATTTCTCTTTTGCAGTATCATCTATTTCTTTAATGGTTTGCAATAAGGATGCTTTTGCTTCTGAAAGGTCTTTTTTCTGGGTTTGAATAAAAGTGTAACGTTCATTCATCTCTTGATAGGCTTCCATAGCCATAGGATTAATAGCTCCAAATTCATCCAGTTGCCTTTTGAGCCGTTCTGTTTTTTCACGCAGATCTGCCTCATTTTCTGATCCGTTTTCTGAACTAATTTCATCATCTAATAGATCTGAAATGTCAATTGAAAATTCAATCGATAAACGCTCTTTTAATGCATTTAACTCCATTTTAATTGCGGTTTTCTGATCTTTTAAATCATTACTAATTAGGTCTGATTGATCTTTATTACGTCGCAGTAAACTTATATTTTCTTCAAACTCAGTGATCTTTCCTCTAGAGGCATAATAGACTTGTTCTGAATCTTTTAACGCATTTTCAAACTCTTCTTTTTGTGCATACATCGCAATCAGGTCTTCATCAGAATGATCAGCATAAAGTAAGGCTTCCTTAATACTTAAATCGGTTTTTTCAATTTCTAACTGATTTAATTCTATTCTTGTTTCAAGAGAACGTTGTTGACTTTCCCGGTATTCAAGGTCTTTTTCAATTCCTGAAACTTTATTCTGTTGTTGATGAAAACGTATGTTTTCCTGATTGTAAAATCCCGATTTAGTGTTCAGTGAATCAGAAAGTTCATTATATTCTTGCTGATAATTAAGCAAGCGCGATTGTTTAATTTCCAAACTATTTTTCAATTCCAACAATAGGGGTTCAGAAGCTAATAATTCATTACTGATACTTGAAATTTTAAGCTCAATATCTTGCTTTCTGTTCAGGCTGTTTTCAATAAATGCTAGATATTGTTCTTGCTTTGTTTTAACCGAAGTGAACTCATTCTCTAGTTTGTTAATTTCTAATTGTAGTATTTGTAAATTTTCTTTCTGAGATGATTCCTGTAAATTCTTTAGTTTTTCATCTTCAAATGAAAGAGCATCTTTTAATTTTATGATGCTTGATTCTGTGCTGCTAATCTCTTTGCTGAGCTTTTCAAGGTTTTTGGCACGTCCTATTCGTTTACCTTCAAATAATCCTATAGAGCCTCCTGACATGCCAAAACGAGTTTTAGAGAACATACCTGATTTACTTAGGATGACATATTGTTCTTCTGGCAATCCCGACTTAATTTCTTGTTCATCACCTGATTGAAGGAGATAAACATTGTATAAAAGTATTTCGCATAGCGGGCGGTATTTGGAGTCGGTATCAATGATATCTAATGCTGAAATCAAGTTTTGATTGGGTAATTTATCTGAATTTCGTTTAGATATTTTATTGAGTGCATCCAAAATAAAAAAGTTTGCACGTCCTCTTGATGAATCATTTAACAATCTAATAGCCTGTATTGCTTCCGTTTGTGTTTCAACGACATAATGGTTCATTACTGGTTCAAGAAAGTTCTCTATTGCTATCCTATATTCCTCTCGGCAAAATAAAATATCTGAAAATAGGGGAGCCTGCTTAGCCCAGCTTGTATTTTTTTTCAGAAAACGAATAGATTCAGGAAAACCTTCCAGATTATCAACCATCGATTTAGTGAGGTTATATTCGTTTTGCTTAGCGTCGAGTTTCCTGCTTTCCTGATTCAGTGATTCATTAAGTCCTTTTAATTGTTCGGTGCTTCGCTGAATTTGTCTGCTTAGCTCATCTTCCAGCTCTTTATTTTGATTGAATTCCTTTTGCTTACTTTTCAGCTTTTCACCAATCTCATCAATTACTTTATTAAACTCATTCAGTTCTGTTTCTTTTGAACGGGTATCCTCCATATTACGGCTACTTTCTTGATAAAGAGCATCTTTCTGAATATGAAGGATAGCAATATCTTTTTCAAGTTTATATACTTGATTCTGTAGCACGTTATTTTCGTTGCTGAATAGATCTAGATCAGTCTTTGATTTTTGTTGTTTAGTTCTAAGTTCAGTAATCTCAAGATGCTGGGAAGTTGTTGTATCTCTGATTTTTTCAAGAATTTCGCTCTCCTGAAGATGTTCTTCATTCAATCGCTTCTGATTGTAAAAAACATGATTTAATTGATTTTTGTCTTTTTCTAATTCATCATTGAGCCTGTTTTTTTTATCTTCCAGAAACCTTAATTGTTCATTTTTTAACTTCTTATCACTCTCATAGTTACGAATCTTGGCAATAAATTCATTGCTTGCCTTTTGTTGAACTGAAAGATTTTTTTCTAGGTTTAAATTTTCCAGTTTTTGCTGCTGTAATACTGCCTCAAGGTTACTTATTGTGGTGCTTATATCGGTATTGCTTAGCGATTGTTGTTGTTCCTTATCTTCAAGTCTAGAAAGAGCTTCCCTAAAGCTAATTATTCGGAAGCAAGCCAACATAATACTAAGACTTTTATACTGCTCTTTTAATCTAAAATAGCGCTCAGCTTTTTTAGCTTGATTTTCAAGAGTTTTAAGGTTCTTGTCAATTTCAAAAAGTAAATCTTCAACTCGGCTCAAATCTGCCTCTGTATCCTTGAGCTTACTAAATGTTTGTTTTTTTCGAAGTTTGTATTTAGATATTCCAGATGCCTCTTCAAATAATGCACGTCTCGAATTGTCTTTATTAGCAATAATCTCATCGATCATTTTAAGTTCAATGATAGAGTAGGAGTCTGATCCGATTCCAGTATCCAGAAAAAGGTCTGTAATGTCTTTCAAACGACAATGAACATCATTTAACCGGTACTCACTTTCACCAGAGCGATAGAGCTTTCGGGTAATGGTTACCTTTGTAAAATCTGTTGGAAGTATATTTTTTGTGTTGTCAAAGGTTAGAGATACCTCTGCAAGGTTTGAAGGTTTACGTGTTTTTGTTCCATTGAAAATAATATTTTCCATTTTTTCAGAACGAAGCATACGTGTGCTCTGTTCTCCGAGAACCCATCGAATTGCATCAACAACATTTGACTTTCCGCAACCATTTGGTCCAACAATAGCAGTCACACCTTCATTGAAGTTGATTGTTATTTTATCGCCAAAGCTTTTAAAACCTTTTATTTCGAGTTGAGTAAGCTGCATTTTCTTTGTTTCGCAATTGCGAATCTCAATTTCATTTTGAAGTGCCAATTTAAAAAATAATACAGACCTATGTAATTTTTTAGCTCATGAAATCATAAATGTTTTTTTTGGCTTGTAAAATGTTAATTTAGAATAGGAAATTAATACTGATAAATTAAATATAAAATGATGGAATACAGGCGTTTAGGAAAATCTGGATTAAAAGTTAGTGCACTCTCACTTGGAAGTTGGTTAACTTTTGGTCAGCAGATCGAAGATCATGTTGCTGAAGAACTTATGGATATAGCATATGAAGGTGGTGTTAATTTTTTTGACAATGCTGAAGGTTATGCTGGGGGTAAATCAGAAATAGTGATGGGTAAGATCCTCAAAAAGAAAAATTGGGATCGTAGTTCTTATATTGTTTCAAGCAAGATATTTTTTGGTGCTGAAGAAAAAAAGCCGAATATGATTGGCCTATCTAAAAAGCATCTTTTTGAAGGAACTCACAATGCATTGAAACGCTTACAACTTGATTATGTTGATCTAATCTATTGTCATCGTCCTGATAAAGAAACACCTATTGAAGAAACCGTTTGGGCTATGCATCAGTTAGTTCAATCAGGGAAAGCCCTTTATTGGGGTACTTCAGAGTGGAGTGCTTTAGAGATTATGCAGGCTCACTATTTTGCTGAAAAGAATCATTTAGTTCATCCAGTAATGGAGCAGCCACAATATAATATGCTTTGGCGTGATAAAATGGAAATGGAGTTTTTATTATTATTCCGAGATTTTGGGATGGGAACTACCATCTGGAGTCCGCTGGCTTCGGGTTTACTTTCAGGTAAATACAATGAAGCTGATCCAAAAGATGCACGTTTTAGTATGGATAATATAGAATGGCTAAGAAATAGACTCCTTATTGAAGATAATATCCGTAAAGTAAAATTACTTAAAGATCTTGCTGACAGGTTAAATACCTCATTAGCAAAATTGGCCATTGCATGGTGTCTAAGAAATCCTAATGTCAGCACTGTGATATTGGGTGCTTCTAAAGGAGCACAATTGAAAGAAAATTTAACTGCTTTAGAGGTAGTGCCATTAATTACTAATGAAGTAATGGAAGAAATAGATCAGATCACTGGCACTAAGCCGCAGGTTATTATACCTTAAATCTGATTTTATCAATAATTATGAAAGATAATTGTGAGTATTTAAAAGACTAAAAGCCATTTATTGAAATGAATGGCTCTTAATACACTCCACTAATTCAGATCTCACTTAATTTAAAGGTATCCTTAACACGGATGCCTTTTTCAGTTTCTTGTAGCGTGCAACATTCATTCACAGGATCGTGTTCAAAAAATAATATATAATCATTTTGAACTGCCTCTTCAAGGAATTTCTTCTTTTCTTTCAATGTTTTGAGCGGGAACATATCATAGGACATGACATAAGGCATTGGAATATGCCCTACGGATGGGAGCATATCGGCCATGTACAAAATGGTTTTACCTTTGTAACTGATCTGAGGTAACATCATTGAATCAGTATGGCCAAAAGCAAAGCGAATCTGGATGTTATCAGTAAAGGATACACCATCCAAAGTATCAATAAATTTTAATTTTTCGCTTTCCTGAATAGGTAAAATATTTTCCTTTAAGAATGAAGCTTTTTCACGATCATTCGGTTCAACGGCCCATTGCCAGTGTTCTTTATTACTCCAATAGGTGGCATTTTTAAAGGCAGGAACTAAAGCTCCATCTTCTTGTCTTTCAATAGATCCGCCACAATGATCAAAATGCAGATGAGTTAAAAAAACATCAGTAATATCATCTTTAGAGAATTCAAGATTTTCAAGCGATTTTTCAAGAGTATCATCGCCATGTAAATAATAATGTTTTAAAAAACGCTCATCCTGCTTATAACCTATGCCGTTATCGATAAGAATAAGGCGATCTCCATCTTGTATTAGCAAACATCTCATTGCCCAACTACACAAATTAAATTCATCTGCCGGATTAGTCTTTTGCCAGATAGATTTTGGAACTACACCAAACATAGCACCACCATCCAACTTAAAAAATCCAGTATCAATTGTGTATAACTTCATATTTTAATCTAATGCCAATGCTAAAATTCAATTTATAAGTGAATCACTTCTCCATAAGCATCAGCAGCAGCTTCCATAATTGCTTCGCTCATGGTAGGGTGTGGATGTACGGTTTTAACGATGTCCATGCCTGTAGTTTCAAGTTTTCTTGCAACCACAACTTCGGCAATCATTTCGGTAACATTGGTACCAATCATGTGAGCGCCAAGTAATTCACCGTATTTAGCATCAAAGATAACTTTAACAAAACCATCTTTTGCTCCGGCAGCACTGGCTTTACCCGAAGCTGAAAATGGAAATTTTCCAATTTTTAGCTCATATCCAGCTTCTTTTGCTGCTTTTTCGGTATAACCAACTGAGGCAATCTCAGGTGAGCAATACGTACAACCCGGTATATTGTTATAGTTTAATGGTTCAGGATGATGGCCAGCTATTTTTTCAACACAAATAATTCCTTCTGCCGAAGCAACATGAGCAAGTGCCTGCCCTTTAACAATATCACCAATAGCATATACGCCTTCTATATTTGTTTTGTAAAAATCATTAACCTGAACTCGACCTTTATCCATCTGAACTCCAACTTCTTCTAGGCCTAAGTTTTCAAGGTTAGGACTATACCCGACGGCAGAGAGTACAATATCGCATTCAATTATTTCAGTTCCTACGGCGGTTTTTACCTGTACTTTACAACCTGAACCTGAGGTATCAACAGACTCTACATTAGTTCCGGTCATAATTGTTATTCCTGATTTTTTGAAGCTTCTTAGTAATTGTTTTGAAATATCTTCATCCTCTACAGGTACAATATTATCAAGGTATTCAACAATGGTAACTTGAGTTCCCAGGGTATTGTAGAAATATGCAAATTCAACACCTATAGCTCCTGAACCTACAACAACCATAGATTTTGGCTGTTTTGCTAATACCATAGCCTGTCGATAACCAATAATTTTTTTGCCATCCTGTTTTATATTCGGTAATTCTCTTGATCGTCCACCTGTAGCAAGAATGGTATGCGTGGCAGTATATTCTTTTGAAGATCCATCAGGATCAATCACGTCAATTTTACCACTTTTTTTTATTTTTCCTGTACCCATGATGACATCGATTTTATTCTTTTTCATCAGGAACTGAACGCCCTTGCTCATTCCATCGGCTACTCCTCGGCTCCTTTTAATAATTGAACCAAAATCAACTTCCGAACCCTGGACTTTGATTCCATAATCTGCCGCATGAGTAATATATTCAAACACATTAGCACTTTTTAATAATGCTTTTGTAGGAATACAACCCCAATTCAAACAAATTCCACCGAGAGATTCGCGTTCAACTATTGCAACCTTTAAGCCTAATTGTGCTGCACGAATGGCGGCTACGTATCCGCCTGGTCCACTTCCGATAATAATGATGTCGTAATTCATATATAATATTTGTAGTACAATGGAGAATTAAGGCAAATCTAATAAAATACTCAAGCGGTTGAAAATATTTGTCCCGACTTAATATAGATTTATTTAATTGTTGTTGATAAAACCAAAATGTAGAAAAGTATCTATGAAATTTAACACTTACTTAATACAACTACTAGAAAATTTTCAAAATTGCTCTGTATATTTGCAGCACTCAATCAATTAATCAATTAAAATTCATTTTATGAAAAATTTTTTACTCTTAACTCTTGTCGTGTTATCCACTGTGTTTACTCTTTCTGCACAGGTCACAACCAGTAGTTTATCGGGTACTATTCGTGATTCAAAGGAATCACTGATTGGTGCTACAATAAAGGCTACACATCAGCCTACAGGAACTATTTACGGTTCTTCATCTGGTGTCGACGGTAGATTCAATATCCCTAACATGCGTGTTGGAGGACCTTATCTTATTCAAGTAACTTATGTTGGATACCAAGCACAATCATTCAGCGAAGTGAAGTTAAAATTAGGTGAGCCTTTTGTGTTAACTATTTTACTTACTGAATCTGGAAGACAGCTTCAGGAAGTTGTAATTACCGCACAAAATCCTAATTCAGTATTAAATGCTAATCGTACCGGTGCAACAACCAATATTGGTCGTGACCAAATTCAAAATGTACCTACAATCAGTAGAAGTGTCAATGATCTAACTAAATTTACTCCTCAGGCAAACGGCGCTTCAATTGGTGGGGGTAACTACCGTCAGAATAACTTTACAGTAGATGGTTCAGATTTCAATAACCAATTTGGTATTGGTAGTAACCTGCCTGCAGGTGGCTCTCCAATCTCAATTGATGCTATTGAAGAAGTTTCAGTAAATGTTGCACCATACGATGTAAGAATGTCTGGATTTGTAGGTAGTGCAATTAACGCGGTAACTCGTTCAGGAAAAAACAACTTTTTCGGAAATGCTTTTTTCGGTATGCGTAATCAAGGTAACCAGGGAAATAAGGTTGGAGATAATACCATTGTTTTACAACCGCTTGACGTTACTCAATTCGCACTTAGTTTAGGTGGACCGATCATTAAAAATAAGCTTTTCTTTTTCGCAAATATTGACCGTACTGATGAGGTTAGACCTGGTCAAAATAGGGTTGCAGCTACAAGTTCAGCACCGTTTGGTTCAAATCCGAATGTTGCTCGTCCATTAGCTAGCGAAATGGATATGATTAGTAATTATCTAAAAAATACCTATGGTTATAATCCTGGAGTGTATCAGGGGTATGCAAATAAAAGCAATAACTATAAATTTTTAGCTCGTCTTGACTGGAATATAAATAAAGATCACCGTTTTAACATTCGTTACAACCAAGTAGAAAGTAGTTCTCCTTCTTTTATCAGTTCTTCAACTAGTGGAACAGGTTTTAACTTTCCTAATAATGGGGGTCGTGGTAATCCGGGTCATTTACAATTCAGTAATTCAAATTATACTCAAGAGGCTAATCAATATTCATTGGCTGCCGAGTTAAACTCTTCATTTGGATCTAAATTCTCAAACACCTTAAGAGGTAGTTTTACACACCAGAATGACCCAAGGGGTTCTGAAAGTGATATTTTTCCATTAGTGGATATTATGAAAGATGGAACAGCATTTACCACTTTTGGTTATGAACCTTTTACTTATGGAAACTTAAGAGATGTTCAGACTTATAGTTTTACAGATAATTTCACAATGAATCTTGGGAATCATGAATTAACTTTAGGTGCTCAAATGGATTTTAGTACTACCAAAAATGGATTTCAGCGTTTTGGAACAGGTGCTTACCGTTTTAATTCTTGGAATGATTTTGTTTCTGGTGCTAAACCGAATGATTATGCTATAACCTATTCATTATCTCCTGGCTATGTGCAAGCATTCCCAACATTTAAATTCCAACAGTATTCAGCTTATCTTCAAGATAATTTCCGCGTAGGTGAGAAGCTAAACATCACAGCAGGTCTTCGTTTTGAATTGCCTACATACCCTGATGTGCCTGAAATAAAAACACATCCTTTAATTGCTCCATTAAGTTTTTCTCAAGGAAGAAAAATAGATACTGGTGTTTTACCTAAAGAAAGAATTATGTTCTCTCCAAGATTAGGTTTTAATTATGATGTTAAAGGTGATCGCTCTTTACAATTAAGAGGTGGTACCGGTATTTTCACAACTAAAGTTCCTTTTGTTTGGATCGTAGCTCAGTCTGGTGATGCTGGTCTTATTCAGTTTACTCAAAACTGGAATGGTACTGCTAATACTCCAGGGCCATTCAGTGTTGATGTTAGAAAATACTTGCCAGCAACTCCTCCTGCAGCCGGTACTTCAATTCCAGCTACTATTAGTGCAATTGATCCAGAATTTAGATTCCCTCAAACCTGGAAAAGTAGCTTAGCGTTAGATGCGAAATTGCCATGGGGTATTGTTGGTACATTAGAAGGTATTTATAATAAAGATCTGAATATTGCAAAAGGATTCAATGTCAATCTAGTAGATCCAACTGCTTTGAATGTCACAGGATATCCTGATAACCGTCCGATGTATCCAAATGCTGTCGCAGACAAGTTTATCAATAAATTGACCAGTACAGGACAAGCAAGTGCAACTGGTACAGCGGCATTAAATCCGGTTGTTTTGGATAATTCAAATGAAGGCCATTCATGGTTCCTTACTGCAACATTAAACAAATCTTTCAATAAAGGATTGTCAGCTACTTTATCTTATACCAGAAGTGAGCAAAAAATACTTTATGATGGTAATGGTGATCAATTATTTAATACATGGTCATTAACTCAAACCTCACGTACTGGAAATAATCCAGGTTTGAGTTATTCAAACTTCAATGTTCCTCACCGTGTAATTGCAGGTCTTAATTACCGTAAAGAATACTTCAAGAATCTAGCTACTTCTGTGTCTATGTTCCTTGAGGCATCACATCAAGGTAGGTTCTCTTATACGTATTCATCTGATTTCAATCGTGATGGTCAAACAAATGATTTGATTTACATTCCTAAGGATCCTTCAGAGATTACTTTTGCTGCTCGCCCTGCATCTTCAGCAACAAGTAATGTTGCTTATACTGCACAGGAGCAAAGTGACTTTTTCTTCGCTTATATTGAGCAGGATGATTACCTTAAAAAGAATAAAGGAAAGTATGCTGAGCGTAGTGGTGCTAAACTTCCATGGAGAAACCAAGTTGATGTCAGATTAACTCAGGAATTATTTAAAGATTTTGGAAAAAGTAAAAATAATTTCCAATTCACTATTGACATCATGAATTTTGGTAACTTATTGAATAGCAAATGGGGTACAGTTGATTTTGTTCAAACTGCAGCAGTTCTTGTTCCTCAAAACGTTTCAGCTTTAACACCTGTTGGAACAACCAAACCTACATTCTGGTTAAATACATTTAATAACAAACCGGTAAATTCTACTTTTGGAACCTCACAAACTTTTGCATCTACTTATTACTTGCAATTCGGGTTCCGTTACAATTTCCAATAATATTTTTTAAATTATTAAAAGGCCCACTTCGTACAAAGCGGGCCTTTTTTTTGATTTCTTATTTGGAATTGTTTGATCTTGCTTCTTAATAAAGGATAAGTATTCAAGCAATTTCATGATTTAGAATTGTATTCTGAAAGTTAGTATCGTCTATGCTATTAAAAGCTCAATTGATGCAAAAGACAGGATTGACCATATTGCATTCGATAAGCAATACAAACGTACTATTTCAGTAGATATTCGATTTGTACTTTGGTGTATAGATGTTATTGTTGGTGCCAAAAACCTAATTGATGAATTGGATATTAAAACCAATAAGCTAACAGTTCCAAAAGATAAACTGATCCTGAAGAAACAATAATTTATAAGATACTTGTAAACGAAAAAAGCCTTTTTGATAATTCAAAAAGGCTTTTTTGTGTTTTATAGAATTTTAGTGATAGATAAATTCTCCATATAGAGATCGAATAGTGACTTGCTTTGTTTCGGAATCCTCTACACGACCAATGATCTGCGCATTCACATTGAATTCTTCTGAAATATCAATGATCTCTTGCGCAATCTCTGATGGAACATAAAATTCCATTCTGTGGCCCATATTGAACACTTTGTACATTTCTCTCCAATCAGTATTAGATTCTTCCTGAATAAGGCTAAAAAGGGGAGGAATAGGCATCATATTGTCTTTTATGATATGATACTTGTCAATAAAATGAAGAACCTTTGTTTGAGCACCACCACTGCAATGAACCATTCCATGTATTTTAGAACGGTATTTATCCAGTATCTTCTTAACTATAGGTGCATAAGTGCGTGTAGGTGATAGAACTAGCTTTCCTGCGGTAATATCAAGCGCTTCATTGTAATGAGTAGCAGGAATATTAATACGGTCAGTTAACTTTTTAGAACCAGAGAACAATAATTCATAAGGCACTGCAGGATCATAACATTCCGGATATTTTTCTGCAATATACTTATGGAATACATCATGTCTGGCTGAAGTGAGTCCGTTTGAACCCATTCCGCCATTGTATTCTTTTTCATAATTAGCCTTTCCATAAGATGAAAGTCCAACAATAACATCTCCGGGGCGAATTTGATCATTGGATAAGATGTCTGCTCGTTTCATCCGGCATGTTACCGTAGAATCAACAATTAGGGTCCTGACTATATCTCCAACATCTGCAGTTTCACCTCCAGTAGAGTAGATCCCAATTCCAAGATCACGTAATTCAGATAGAATTTCTTCTGTGCCATTAATCAGTTCGGCAATCACTTTGCCTGTTACCAAATTTTTATTTCGACCAATGGTTGATGAAAGCAATATATTATCAGTAGCACCTACACATAGTAGATCATCAAGATTCATAATGATAGCATCTTGGGCAATTCCCTTCCACACTGAAATATCGCCGGTTTCTTTCCAGTAGATATAAGCTAAAGAAGATTTAGTTCCTGCACCATCGGCATGCATGATATTACAATAGGCATTATCGGATCCCAAAATATCAGGAATGATTTTGCAAAAGGCTTTTGGAAAAATTCCCTTATCTATATTTTTGATGGCATTATGCACATCTTCTTTATCAGCTGAAACGCCGCGCTGGTTATATTTGAGGTCTGACATTAATGCAAAAGTAGTATTTAGATTTGAGATGTGAGATATGAGATATGAGATATGAGATATGAGATTTGAGATATGAGATTGGAGATATGAGATTGGAGATTTGAGATATGAGATTGGAGATATGAGATTGGAGATGTGAGATATGGCTATAAACAACAAAGTTCTGCCGAAGCAGAACTTTGTGTCACATATCTCAATACTCAGTACTCAGTACTACTTCAGAAACAATAACTCTCTGAATTTAGGCAAAGGCCATTTTGAATCGTCTACTAATTGCTCAAGTTTATCAACATGATAGCGGATTGGATCAAAGAATGATTTAACTTTCTCATCGTAGGCAATAGATTTATCTCTTATATCTTCGATATTATTCGCTTTTTTACGTTCATTAACCATTTCAATGTTTGCTGTTCTGATAAAGTTAACATGCCCTGATATCATCTTGATGATATCAAGCTGAGCGGCATAGGTATCTTCGCCCAAGCCAAGATCTTTAAGGCCTTTTACGTTATCAATAAGAGTTGTTTGATAATTGATCGCTGTTGGAATAATCACATTATCAACCAGGTCACCCATTACTCTTGCTTCAATCTGAAGTTTTTTGAAATAACTTTCTAACAGTATTTCATGACGTGCATGTGATTCGCGTTTGCTGAATACTCCGGTATCTTGAAATAATTTATCTGTTTTAGGATCCAATAAAACATCAAGCGCTTTTGGCGTAGTTTTGATATTTGACAATCCTCTTTTTTTAGCTTCTTCGGCCCACTCATCGCTATAACCATTGCCTTCAAAACGAATAGCTTTAGATTCTTTGATGTAACGTTTGATCACTGTCATGATCGCAACATCTTTTTTCTCGCCTTTTTTGATCAGTTTATCAACTTCTGCCTTGAATTTATTTAACTGATCTGCAATGATCGTGTTCAATATTGTCATTGGATTGGCAGAGTTAGCCGAAGATCCAACTGCGCGTAATTCAAATTTATTACCTGTAAAAGCTAATGGTGAAGTACGGTTACGATCGGTGTTGTCCAATAAGATCTGTGGTATTTTTGGAATATTAGTCCATAATGATGGCTCTTGCTTCATCTTGTTGGTTACCCTTGACGATTCAATTTCATCTAGCAGGTCATTCAGCTGACTTCCAAGGAACATAGAGATGATTGCTGGTGGAGCTTCATTAGCACCTAAACGGTGATCATTATTGACAGATGCAATAGATGCTCTTAAAAGATCTGAATATTCAAAAACTGCTCTGATCGTATTGACAAAGAATGTAAGGAACATCAAATTGTTTTTTGGAGTTTTTCCAGGCGAAAGCAGGTTTTTACCAGTATTCGTAATTAATGACCAGTTATTGTGTTTACCTGAACCATTGATACCTGCATAAGGCTTTTCATGCAAAAGAACTTTGAAGTTATGTCTGCGGGCAACTTTATCCATTAAGTCCATTAACAAAGAGTTATGGTCAATGGCAAGATTCATTTCCTCATATAAAGGTGCACACTCAAATTGAGAAGGAGCAACCTCATTATGACGGGTTTTTAAAGGAATACCCAATTTGATGGCTTCCGTTTCAAAATCTTGCATGTAGGCAAGAACACGTTCAGGAATTGATCCAAAATAATGGTCATCTAATTGCTGATTTTTAGCAGACATGTGACCAAATAAAGCTCTTCCGGTAAGATAAAGGTCGGGTCTAGCATTAAATAAGGCAAGATCAACAAGAAAATATTCCTGCTCGATACCTAATGAGCTATTAATTTTTTCAATGCTTTTATCAAAGTATTGTGCAACAGCAACAGCTGCTTTATCCATTAAACCAATAGCCTTTAATAAAGGAGCCTTATAATCTAAGGCCTCGCCGGTATAAGAAATAAATACTGTAGGAATACACAAGGTAGATCCGATGATAAATGCTGGTGATGATGGATCCCATGCAGTATAACCACGTGCTTCAAATGTGCTTCTTATGCCTCCGTTTGGAAAACTTGATGCATCTGGTTCTTGTTGCGATAAGGCTTCACCAGAGAATTTCTCTAAACCTTGACCATCAGAACCTGGCTCAAAGAAAGAGTCATGCTTTTCTGCTGTGCTTCCTGTTAATGGCTGGAACCAATGCGTATAATGTGATGCTCCTCTAGACATAGCCCATGATTTCATAGAAGATGCAACTTGTTCTGAGATACCTCTATCAATTGGAGTTCCCGAATTAATCGAATCAATAATACTGCTAAAGGCTTCTTTAGATAAACTATCTTTCATTTTCTTCTGATCGAAGACATTACTTCCATAAAAATCAGAAAGTTTGGTTGAAGGCATTTTTACTTCAGGAATTGTCCTTGAAAGTACTGCATTTAGTGCTTGAAATCTTAAAGATGACATTGTATGGCTGGGTTTTAATTAATATTTGATAAAAATAATCGTTTTGATATAAAAATCAATAAAAAAAACTAAAAAAAATCAAAAAATTTAAAAAAACTTCAGATTAATTAAATTTTGATCAAGAATTAGAAAAATAGCGACAATTAATTGCAAAAATGATCTGAATTTATCCTTTTTTAATGACTATTATTTTTTTTTTGCAAAATAGTATCTTGTATTTTGATGCTTTTGAATAGCTGGATTGAGTTCTAGTTTTATTTCTACTCTTATAGAATAATTATTCTATAGGAGTATAATTTTCATGCATTTATTTACTTTTGAAATTGCACACGTAAAAGCAAATAATTTCATTCTTTTATATCTTGAAATAAGCATTTTAGCAAGAAAATATTATAATATATGCTCAACTTGAAAGGCGTACATCATGTTGCAATTATTTGTTCTAATTACACTTTGTCAAAGCATTTTTATACCGAAATACTTGGGCTAAAGATCTTGCAGGAGGTTTTTAGGGAAGAACGTAATTCATATAAACTTGATCTTGCAGTTAATGGAGAGTATCAGATCGAATTATTTTCATTTCCTGATCCCCCAGAAAGGTTATCGCATCCAGAAGGAAAAGGCTTAAGGCATATTGCTTTTGAAGTAGATAATTTATCTGTATCAGTTGCCGAACTAACTAAAAATGGGATACTAACAGAAGAAATTAGAATTGATGAGTATAGCCAGAAAAGGTTTGTTTTTTTTAATGATCCTGACGGGCTTCCAATAGAGCTTTACGAAAGTTAATGGCTAGTTTATTCCATTTCAAGCAGTTTTGCATTGATCAAACTGATTGTGCCATGAAAGTGAACACAGATGGGGTTCTTCTAGCTGCAATATTAGATTCTGTAGCACCCACTAAGATACTCGATATAGGGACAGGTACAGGCTTGATTTCACTAATGCTTGCTCAAAGATTTCCATCGGCTTTAATTGATGCTGTAGAAATTGATGAAAACGCAGCAAGAACTGCAAAAAAGAATTTTTCTGAAGCTCCTTTCTTTAACAGGCTTAGTTTATTTCATTCTTCAATGGAAGGTTATTTATTGAATTATGATGGGCAGTATGATTTGATAGTTTCAAACCCTCCATTCTTCATTAATTCTTTAAGATCAGAGGATCCTGTTAAGAGGATAGCCCGGCATACTGATTACTCTTTTTTTGAAAATCTACTGAAGGAATCAGCAAAAAAATTAAGTTCCGAAGGTCTTTTATATATCATTTTGCCTATAGAAACATCTAAAATGATTGAAAAGTTAATGACTTCAGTCCCTGAATTGACTATAAGTGATGAGATTTTAATACATTCCTATGCAGAATCAAAGCCTCATAGAAAGATATTACAGATTGGTTTCAATATTTCTGAACCAACCATTAAGAATTTTGTTATCTATGAAAAGGCTGGTATTTACACCTCAGATTACCGGATGCTGCTAACAGATTTTTTAACAATATTTTAAAGCTATTTTAGAATGATGAGAATTGGTTTGCTATCAGATACGCATGGTTACCTTGATGATGCAGTTTTTAAACATTTTGATCTATGTGATGAAATTTGGCATGCAGGTGATTTCGGGACACTAGAGCTTGCCGATAAGTTAAACTCATTTAAGCCATTGAGAGGAGTTTATGGCAATATCGACGGAAGTGATATTCGTTCAGTTTATCCCGAAAAAAATAGATTTATCTGCGAACAGACTACAGTTTTGATGACCCATATCGGTGGTTATCCAGGCAAGTATGATCCCCGAATAAGGGAGGAAATACAAAATAATCCCCCTAGATTATTCATCTCTGGGCATTCACATATATTAAAAGTTATGTTTGATAAAAAATCAAATATCTTACACTTAAATCCAGGCGCTGCAGGAAAGCACGGTTGGCATAAAGTACGCACATTACTTCGATTTTCTATTTCTGAAGAAAAAATCTATAACTTAGA
>CAMDKO010000002.1 GCA_945901155.1 Pedobacter schmidteae | reverse complement strand
TTTTTTAGAAGTGTTACAAAATCACTGATACTGATTTCTTTCCTAAGTTTAGCTGCCGCTAATTCAGCGAGCGCACAGGATGCAGCAGCAGGGGCAGCGATTTTTAAACAAAAATGTACCGCTTGCCATGGCCTCGAAAAAGCGGTAGTAGGTCCTGCCTTGAAGGGTATAGACACAAAGTACGACGAAGCTTTTTTGTTGAAGTGGATCAAGAATGCACCCGCATTCATTGCCTCTGGTGATGCGCTGGCAGTAAAAGCATCACAGTACTCTCCGGTTATGATGTCATCCTTTATTGAATTGTCTGATGATGATATCAAGAACATAATCGCTTATGTGAAAGTTGGAGATCCAAAACCGGTAGTAGATCCAAATGCAGCTCAGGCTGGTGCGGGTGGCACAGCAACATCAAATGGAGTGAGTAACTTCATGTTATTTGGACTTTTGGCTGTAATTATCATCGCATTTCTTGTTGTTTTAGTTTTAAACAAAGTTATACAGACTCTGGAACGCGTTATGCTCCAGAAAAAGGGTGCAGCTGTTGAAGAGGAAAATGCTATTTATAAAGATCGCTTCGCAGGATTAAAGAAATTATCCAAAAACAAAAAATTCATTCTTTTCATAGTTCTTCTTAGTGTAATCTTTCTTGGTTCAGCTGGATGGAAAGGTATGTGGGAAACAGGAGTTCATACAGGTTATCAACCGGTTCAGCCGATTAAGTTTTCTCACCAGCTACACTCAGGAATAAACAAAGTTGATTGTCAGTACTGTCACTCAGGTGCTTACTCTTCTAAAAATGCGAGCATACCTTCTTTGAATGTTTGTATGAACTGCCACAATTATGTGAAAGCTTCTGAAAAATATGATGGTAAAACTTCTCCTGAAATCATGAAGATATACAGTGCTTTAGACTATAACGAGGATACTCAGGTTTACGGTACAAATACTAAACCTATAGAGTGGATCAGAATTCACAACTTACCTGACCTGGCTTATTTCAATCACTCTCAGCACGTTTCAGTTGCGGGTATTGAATGTCAAAAGTGTCATGGTCCGATTCAAACCATGGAAGAAGTTTATCAATATTCTCCTCTAACCATGAAATGGTGTATTAACTGTCACAGAGAAACAGAGGTTAATCACAAAGACAATCCTTATTATGACAAACTGATTGCTGCTCACGATAAATTGAAAAAAGGTGAAAAGGTTACGGCTGCTGTTTTAGGCGGGCTGGAATGTGCAAAGTGTCATTACTAATTAAATAATTTTAAGATCACATTACGTATACTTTATATAGCTTGAATGGAAAGCAATAAAAAATACTGGAAAGGTTTAGAAGAGCTGCAGAACACTAAAGATTTTGCTGAAAAGAGCAAAAACGAGTTCGCTGAACCGCTTCCAATGGAAGAAGTTCTGAATGAGGCAGGTTTAAGTACCGTAGCCCCGCGACGCGATTTTTTAAAGGCACTTGGATTTGGTTTAGGTGCGGTCACCCTTGCTGCTTGTCAGAAAGTTCCGGTTCATAAATCAATTCCTTACCTGGTAAAACCTGAAGAAATTGTACCTGGTATTCCTAATTACTACACTTCTACCTTCAATGGGCATAGTGTTCTTGTGAAAACACGAGAAGGACGTCCAATCAAAATAGAAGGAAATCCTGATTGTGTGCTAAGCAAAGGTAGCTTAGATGCAAAGGGTCAGGCCTCAGTGCTAGATCTTTATGATGTTTCAAAACTTAAAGGTCCGGTTTTGAATGATGCTGATGCCACTTGGGAAAACATCGATCAATTTGTTAAGCAGGAATTATTAAAGGTGAAAACAGGTGGAAAGAAGATCCGTATCGTTTCTTCTACTGTAAATAGTCCTTCAACTAAAGCCGCTATTGCTGACTTTACCGCTCAATATCCAAACACAAAACATATTCAGGTTGATGCTATTTCGTATACCGGAATTATAAAGGCTAATGAAAACAGTTTCGGAAAAGCGGTTCTTCCAAGATATCGTTTTGATAAGGCTGATCTGATTGTAAGTTTCGGAGCAGATTTTCTTGGAACCTGGATATCTCCATTAGAGTTCAGTCGGCAGTATGTTTCAAAAAGAAATAATACTGCCTTAGAAGGCAAAAAAATGTCTCGTCATATTCAGTTTGAAACTGGAATGAGCTTAACGGGTTCTAATGCAGATGCACGTCTTCCAATTAAGCCATCTGAAGAAGGTATTGCTCTTCTTAATTTATATGCTGCCCTTGGTGGTGTTATATCAGGTTCTAAGCCTCTTGCCAATAATCCGAATGCTGAAAAAGCAATTGCACTTGCTGCAAAAGAGCTTTCAGCTGCAAAGGGTTCATCACTTGTTGTAAGTGGCTCAAATGATGTTTCCATTCAAATAGTGGTGAATGCTATCAATGCTTTATTGGGCAGTTACGGTACAACCATTGATCTTGACAATCCTTCCTATCAGTTTGCTGGAAATGATGCCGAGTTTGTGGAGTTCGTAAATGAAATGAATCGTGGTGAAGTAGATGCAGTTTTCTTTTTGAATAGTAATCCTGCCTATGAATTTAATGATGCAAAAGCATTTACTAATGCTTTGAGTAAAGTTAAATTACGTGTTTCTTTTGCCGACCGTAAACATGAAACAGCTTCATTATGTCAGGTAATAGCTCCAAATCATCATTATTTAGAGTCATGGGGCGATTCAAATCCTGTAGAAGGTTATTATACTATTATTCAGCCTGCAATCAATCCTGTTTATAATTCGCGTAATGCTGAGCAGGGATTATTGATCTGGTCTGAAAATCCAGTTACTGATTACTATCAATACATACAAAACAACTGGTCTAAATCAGTTCTTGCACAATCAGGAACAACGTGGAAAGAGCTTTTGCAAAAAGGTTCAGTCACTCTTCCTGCAAAATCTGCAGGTGTTTATTCTTTCTCGCGCGAATTGAATTCAGTTGTTCAGACCATTATCGCTGAAAGCAATAGCCTTGCCAAAGGTGGTGAAAATGGAATAGAGCTTCATATTTATCAGAATGTAGCTATCGGCGACGGTAAGGCTGCAAATAATCCATGGTTACAGGAGTTACCTGATCCGGTTTCAAAAGTAACTTGGGATAATTATGCCGCTATTAATCCGAAGTATGCTGAAAAATTAGGTATTGCTGAATTAGACCTTGTTGAGATCAAAACAGATAAATACAGTGTTACGCTACCGGTATTAATTCAGCCGGGCCAGGCTACTGGTACTGTTTCTGTTGCTGTAGGTTATGGAAGAGCTAAGGCTGGAAAGGCTGGCTCAGAAATTGGTAAGAATGCCTATCCATTTCTTCGCCTGGTAAACGCAACCCTGCAGCTATCAACTTCTGCAAGCATAAGCAAGGCTTCAGGTACGTATGAACTGGCTCAAACACAGACTCACCATACCATTGAAGGCAGAAACATTGTTCGTGAAACAACTTTGAAAAGCTTCCTTAAAGATCCAACTGCAGGTACTGGGCATGCTCATGTTAATAAATACGATCTATGGAATGAATACGAGCAGCCGGGTCATAATTGGGTAATGGCAATCGATTTGAATGCCTGTACGGGTTGTGGTGCATGTATTGTTGCTTGTAGTGCTGAAAATAATATTCCAGTTGTAGGTCGTGATGAGGTTCGCCGTCGTCGTGAAATGCACTGGATACGTATTGACCGTTATTATTCAATTAATGATGGTGATAACAGGATAACTAAAGAAGAAGAAATAGATAAGCTTGAGAATTTGGATAACGTATCTGTTGTACATCAGCCAATGATGTGTCAGCATTGTGATCATGCTCCATGCGAAACTGTTTGTCCTGTTTTGGCAACTGTACACTCTTCAGAAGGTCTGAATCAAATGGCTTACAATCGTTGTATTGGAACACGTTATTGTGCGAACAACTGTCCGTACAAAGTGCGTCGATTCAACTGGTTTAACTATTGGAATGATTCTCGTTTTGATAACTACATGAACAATGAGTTTACACAACTAATGTTAAACCCTGACGTTACTACCCGTTCAAGAGGTGTAATGGAAAAATGTTCCATGTGCGTTCAACGTATTCAGGCTGGAAAGCTTGATGCGAAATTAGATAAGCGCAAGTTGAAAGATGGCGATATTAAAGTTGCATGTCAGCAAACTTGTCCAACAAATGCGATCATCTTTGGTGATGGTAATGATCCTGAATCTGAAGTGTCAAAAGCATTAAAGAGCGAACGTACCTATTATGTTCTGGAGGAGATCAATGTCAAGCCAGGCGTTGGATATCAAACAAAAGTTAGAAATACTGTAGAGGTTTAATACAAGAAATTTAATAAAGATATGTCATCTCATCACGAGTCTATACTTAGAGAACCCTTAGTAACCGGTGAAAACATTACCTATTCCAAGGTCACCGAAGATATATTGGTTCCCGTAGAAAACAAACCAAATAAAGCCTGGTGGATCGGCTTTATAGTCTCTGCCATGGGTGCAGGCCTTTGGGTATTCTGTGTAAGCTGGACCTTCTGGTTCGGTGTTGGAGAATGGGGATTAAATAAAACTGTAGGTTGGGCCTGGGATATTACAGGTTTTGTATGGTGGGTAGGTATCGGACATGCCGGAACCCTGATATCGGCCGTGTTACTCCTCTTCCGTCAAAACTGGCGAAACTCAATTAACCGTTCAGCAGAGGCAATGACCATTTTTGCCGTTATCTGTGCGGCTTCATACATTATTTCGCACATGGGTCGCCCTTGGTTGTTTCATTGGGCACTTCCATTACCGAATCAATATGGTTCTTTATGGGTGAACTTTAACTCTCCATTAGTTTGGGACGTATTCGCAATTTCTACCTATTTCTCGGTTTCTTTAGTATTCTGGTATACAGGTTTACTTCCTGATATCGCTACTATCCGTGACCGTGCAATTGGTACACGTCGTCGAATTTATTCTATTCTTTCTTTTGGATGGAATGGTTCAGTTAAAACATGGCAGCGTTTTGAATTGGTATCTCTGGTACTTGCAGGCGTTTCTACACCACTTGTACTTTCGGTACACACAATCGTATCCATGGATTTTGCAACATCAGTCGTTCCGGGATGGCATACCACGATTTTCCCTCCATACTTTGTTGCTGGAGCTATTTTTTCAGGATTTGCAATGGTTCAGACTTTATTGCTAGTAACGCGTAAAGTAATGAACTTTGAAAACTACATTACTATGTTCCATATTGAATCAATGAATAAGATCATTATTCTTACTGGTTCAATAGTAGGTGTAGCTTATTTAACTGAATTATTTATTGCCTGGTATTCAGGAGTTGAATATGAGCAATATGCATTTTTAAACAGGGTTAGCGGACCATACTGGTGGGCGTACTGGATCATGATGACCTGTAATGTTATTTCTCCGCAATTATTCTGGTTCAAAAAGGTACGAACAAGTATTGCGTTGTCTTGGTTATTATCAATTGTGGTTAATATTGGTATGTGGTTCGAGCGTTTTGTAATTATCGTAACCTCATTGCACCGCGATTACCTTCCATCAAGTTGGGTAATGTTCTATCCTAGCTGGGTTGATGTGGGGATATTTATTGGTTCAATTGGATTGTTCTTTACCTTATTCCTCTTATTTCTCAGGGTATTGCCAGCCATTGCAATGGCAGAGGTGAAACTCTTACTTAAGAGCTCAAGTGATCAGGCAAAACAAAAGCTGATTACTGAGCAGTCTGTAGATAAAGGACAGGCAGAATATTACATTGAATCTTTAGAGAAATATGATAGTATTTCACCTAATTTGCTGAATACGAAAAAGTTTAACGATGAGTAATATAAAATACATTTTAGGTCATTTTGCGGATCCGGATGATATGATGCACGGAATAGACAAGCTTCAGGAAAACAACATCACTGTTTTTGATGTGTTCACTCCGATGCCCATTCACGGTATTGAAGATAAGCTTGGGATCAGACGGTCACGCTTAGGTAAGGTGGCATTTGGTTTTGGTATATCTGGAACTATTACTGCAATTTCAATGATCACCTATATGCTGGTTATTGATTGGCCAATGAATATCGGTGGAAAGCCACATTTTGCTTTTCCTGATTTTGTGCCCATTATGTTTGAATTAACAGTATTGTTTGCAGCATTTGGAATGGTTGGAACTTACTTTTTTGTAAACCACCTGGCTCCGGGACGCGCACCGAGAGTAATGGATCTGCGTGCAACCAATGACAGGTTTGTTGTTGCAATCGATGCAAAAGAAAATTCTCAGCATGATAAAATTGATGACATTTTAAAAAAAGCCGGTGCTGTTGAAGTTAAGCACAACGAAAGGAAATATGTTAGTTATGAATAAGCTCCTAATAATTTGTACCGCTTTTTTAACTGTTGCAGCTGCTACAGTTATTTCTTCCTGTTCAGATAATAGAAGTACGGGATTAGAATATGCACCTAATATGTATGAACCGATTGCTTACAATCCGGATCAGCCAAATAAGAATTTTAAAGACGGTAAGACTGCACAAAATCCTCCTGCTGGAACAATGCCTGTTGGATTTGATAAGAATGATGTTTACCCAAATACAACTGAAGGATATCAGGCTGCAAGTGCGTCATTATCAAACCCATTGCCGGTTAGTGTTCCAACATTAGAGCAAGGAAAAACGCTCTATCTAAACATGTGCTCTCATTGCCATGGTTTAGAAGGAAAAGGTGATGGATCAATTGTTAAACTAGGTAAATTTCCAGGACCTCCTTCTTATTCTACAGGAAACTCTTCAAGAGGCGGTTCTATGAAAGACCTTACTGATGGTAAGATCTACCATACTATTACACACGGTGTTAACCTGATGGGTGCACACAAATCTCAATTATCCCCTGAGCAAAGGTGGAAAATTGTTATGTACGTTCACGAATTACAAAAATTACAATAGTCAATTGCTAAAACCAGATGGGAAATCATAATCATACTCATAATTTCACTGAACAATTCACATTTTCGGGAAAATTAAAAACCTGGACCTTACTAGCGATAGTGGTTGGAATTCTTACTATAGGCTTCGGTTTTATTACCGGACAGCAGGAACGTACCTTTGCCAATTTGCTTTTAATGGCTTATTACACTACGTGTGTTTGTGCAACCGGTTTGTTCTTTATCGCTTTGCAATATGTTGCACAGGCCGGATGGGCAACTGGATTGATCAGAATTCCGCAAGCAATGTCAAGAGTACTACCTATAGCATCTCTAGTCCTTATTGTTGTTTGTGCTGCAGGTCTTATGACACATAATTTATATCATCACTGGAATGCCGAAGGATTAACAGATCCCGCAAGCCCTAGTTATGATAAACTTATTGCAGGGAAAGCAGCATTTTTAAATGTTCCATTCTTTCTCACCAGGCTTGTTCTGTTTCTAGGAACCTATAGTTTCTTTGCCTGGTTATTTTCAAAATACGCTCAGCGTGAAGAGTTGGAAGGCGGATTGGTTTTCTATGATAAGAGCTTTAAGTGGTCGGCAATTTTCTTGATTATTTTTGGATTTACAACTCCGATTTGGGCTTTTGATACTATTATGTCATTAGAAGCTCACTGGTTTTCCACTATGTTTGGTTGGTATAACTTTGCGGCCATGTGGGTTAGTGGTTTATGTGTAATCACACTGATTGTAATCTTCATGAAAAAGGCCGGATACTTATCATGGGTTAATGAGAATCATTTACATGACCTTGGTAAATTCATTTTCGCATTCTCTATTTTCTGGACCTACATCTGGTTTTCACAGTTCCTTCTTATTTACTATGCTAACATACCAGAAGAAACAGTTTATTTTTATAAGCGTTGGGAACCTGAATACCTTCCATGGTTCTGGTTGAATATCATAATTAACTTCGTGGCTCCAATTTTAATTTTGATGGCCAGAGATTCCAAGCGTCAAATGAATAGACTAATGTTCGTTTGTATCATGCTGTTGTGCGGTCATTGGCTGGATTATTATATGATGATCATGCCTGGAACAGTAGAATCGCATAGAGCATTTGGAATAATTGAGATTGGAATTGCAATAGGTTTTGTTGGTTTCTTCACATTCCTTATGCTAAGTCAATTAACTAAAAGATCACTGGTGTCAACTAATCATCCTTTCTTAGAGGAGAGTATTAACCACCAGATTTAAACACAGTTCTTAATAGCAAAAAGAAAATACTACGAATAAAATGAGGTTAAGAGAAATTTTTAATATCAGAACTGTAGCTGCATTGCTGGTCATATGCACTATTACCCTAATGGCTAATACATCATTTGCCCAAGTGCAGGACTCTACAGTTAGTTCAACAACAGCCGCAATTGATACTGCTGCTAAGTCGGTCGTCTCAGAATTGTCGCCATCTAATGTGCCATTGATCAGCACTGTTGTTGATACTGTTGCTCGTTATAAAAACATGCAACCACTAGAAGTAGCTAAAGATTATTCAGAAGCTTATCGTTCAGGCTCTTATTACTTAATGATGTTTTTACTCCTTTGCATTTTTATAGCGATTGTAGGAAAAATTCTTAAGGTTTATGAAATAAGCCGTGAGATGCAGGGACAGAAATCCAAATTTGATAGCAGAAGAATAAATGGTGTCTTACTTGGCATAGCTTTGATTGCAGGAATTTACGGTGTTTACTGGTCTTATTCGGTTCAGGGCCCTATGAGTATGCATGAGTCTGCATCTGTTCATGGTTTGGATATTGATTATATGTTCAATATAACCTTGATATTAACTACAATCGTATTTATTCTAACTCACATTGCTCTATTTGGATTTTCATTTCAATACAGAGGGTCTGAAAACAGAAAGGCCTACTTCTATCCTCACAATAATTCATTAGAAAGAATTTGGACAATTATACCAGCTATTGTTTTAACAGTGCTTGTATTATTAGGATTCTTTACCTGGAGAGGTATTACTAATGTTTCTCCTGAAGATCAGAAGAAAGCAATCAATATTGAGGTTACTGGTGAACAGTTTAAATGGAGTTTAAGATATGCTGGAGCTGATAATCAAATTGGTACGCGTAATTATAAACTAACTACACCTACCAATGGACTAGGAATTGATTTTAAAGATCAGAAAAGCTGGGATGATAAGCTTGTTGGCGAGATAGTTATTCCTGTGAATAAGCCTGTCCGTTTCACAGTTGGCTCTAAAGATGTACTACATAGTTTTTATCTTCCCGACTTTAGAGCTCAAATTAACGCTGTTCCGGGTATGCCTACCTACTTTCAGTTTACTCCTCGTTTGACAACTGCAGAGGTGAGAGTGCAACGAAATAATCCAGAATATAATTACGTCTTACTTTGCGCTAAAAATTGCGGTGCAGGACATTATAACATGCAAGCAAAAGTTACTGTGGTTTCTGAAGCTGAGTACGCTACATGGTTAGCTAAGCAGGCTCTTTACTACAATGACGATGCTAAAAAAGAGCTTCAGATGGTTAATAAAAGAACTACTGATCAAAACAATAAAATTGCTTTAAATACTAATTCTATTACAAAATAATTATGGCAAGCACTACCACGCACAATTCAGCTGTACTTCACCAACATGATGATCACAGTCATGATCATGGACATCATAAAGAAACATTTATAACAAAATATATCTTTAGTCAAGATCATAAAATGATTGCCAAGCAATTTCTGATAACAGGAATTATTATGGCTGTAGTAGCAATGGGATTATCAATTCTGTTCAGACTACAATTAGCTTGGCCAGATAAAAGCTTCCCATTGTTAGAAACATTTCTTGGAGAAAAATGGGCTGAAGGGGGCCGAATAAAACCAGATTTCTACCTGGCTTTAGTTACCATTCATGGTACAATTATGGTATTCTTTGTGTTAACTGCCGGACTTAGCGGAACGTTTAGTAACCTTTTAATTCCATTGCAGTTGGGCGCCAGAGATATGGCTTCACCATTCATTAACATGCTTTCATACTGGTTTTTCTTTTTAGCTTGTGTCATTATGATGGCTTCATTCTTTGTTGAAAGCGGACCTGCTAGTGCTGGTTGGACGGTATATCCTCCATTGTCTGCTTTACCTAAAGCCATCAGTGGTTCTGGTACTGGAATGACTTTGTGGCTTATAAGTATGGTTTCATTTGTTGCATCAGCCCTAATTGGAGCACTGAACTATATTTCAACAATTTTGAATATGCGTACCAAAGGTATGGATATGTGGAAAATGCCTTTAACCATATGGGCATTCTTCTTAACTGCAATTGTGGGGGTATTATCTTTCCCTGTATTAGTATCAGCTGTAGTCTTGTTAATATTTGACCGCAGCTTTGGTACAAGTTTTTATCTTTCTGATATTGTTGTAGCTGGCCAGATACTCCCTAATCAAGGGGGTAGTCCTGTATTATGGCAACACTTATTTTGGTTCCTTGGTCACCCTGAGGTTTATATTGTGATTATGCCAGCATTAGGACTCACCTCAGAGGTAATTGCTACAAATTCAAGGAAACCTATCTTTGGTTACCATGCCATGGTTTATTCTTTGATAGGAATTGCAGTTCTTTCCTTCATTGTATGGGGTCACCATATGTTTATTACAGGGATGAATCCATTCCTTGGAGGAGTATTCATGATCACAACCCTAATCATTGCAGTCCCTTCAGCAGTAAAGACATTCAATTACTTGGCTACTATTTGGAGAGGTAACCTGAGATTTACTCCTGCTATGTTATTTGCAATTGGTTTAGTATCGTTCTTTATTTCAGGAGGTCTTACCGGTATATTTCTAGGAAACGCAGCTCTTGATATAAATCTTCACGATACCTATTTTGTTGTAGCTCACTTTCACCTGGTAATGGGTTGTGCTGCAATTTTCGGAATGCTTTGCGGTGTTTACCACTGGTATCCAAAAATGTTCGGACGTATGATGGATGAGCGTTTAGGATTCCTGCATTTCTGGTTAACTTTTATTGGTGCCTACCTGGTATTCTTCCCGATGCACTTTATGGGCCTTGATGGTGTTCCTCGTCGTTACTATGCATTTACTGAATTTGCATTTATGCAGGAATGGTTAACCGTCAATGTTTTCATTACCTGGGCTGCAATTATTTCGGCACTTGCACAGGTTGCTTTCTTATGGAATTTCTTTTACTCTATGTTTTATGGTAAGAAATCACCACAAAATCCATGGGATTCAACCACTTTGGAATGGACAGCTCCGGTAGAACATTTACATGGAAACTGGCCTGGAGAAATTCCTTCAGTTTACCGTTGGCCATATGATTATAGCAAGCCTGGCCATCATACAGACTTTATCCCTCAAACTACACCTTTCTCTGAGACAATGAGCTCCAATCTTCCACATGATTTTGAAGATAATCCTGAAGCTGAACGTATACAGGAGGAATGGGAAAGAAATAATGCGAAAAAGCCAAAAGCTAAGGAGCAAGTTTAAATAATAGACATATCAATAATATAAACAGGCAGTATTTATTACTGCCTGTTTAATTAAAGGATGTTTCTTGTTTGCATTTTGAAGAAAAAACTATAGCGCTTTTCTATAATCAGCTTAGCTTTTTGCCTCTCAAAATGTATTGTTAATTCAATATCATTATTCTTTAGGGTAGATGATATAACCTTGGGAAATACCATTTAAAATATATTTCCTTAGTACTTTTACAGCCAATCTGACAGAGCTATTTTTTTCAGTTTTGCAAATCAGGCAATTAAATTTTGTGAAATAGAACATAGAGTGAGGAATTTCATATCCGATTTCAATAAGTTAATAAAATTAAGACTTACGATGACAGTCGTGTTCTCTGCGTCAATCTGCTTTCTTATGGGAAGCAAGTTTCAAGGAGATATTAACTGGTTTAATTGGATGATTCTGACGATTGGAGGTTTTCTTGTAACAGGTGCCGCCAATGGTTTCAATGAAATTATTGAAAAGGATCTGGATAAGTTGATGAAACGAACGATGGATCGCCCCATACCTTCGGGGAAAATGACAACCGGTCAAGCCTTGGTTCTTAGTCTTGTTATGGGTATTACAGGTACATTAATGTTGGTTAACCTTAATTTTATAACAGGTGTATTATCGGTATTGTCCATATTTTTATACGCTTTTGTATATACACCTATGAAGAGGAAATCGCCAATTGCTGTTTTTATTGGTGCTTTTCCTGGTGCTTTTCCTCCTTTAATCGGTTATTTTGCATCATTTAATGAACCAAGTATTTCATGGATACCTGTAATACTTTTCCTCATTCAATTTGTATGGCAGTTTCCACATTTTTGGGCTATTGCCTGGGTACTTGATGAAGATTATAAAAGGGCTGGATTTAGATTATTACCTACAACTAAACAAGATACAACCAGTGCCATTATTACGCTGCTTACAACCATTATTCTGGTTCCGGTTAGTTTGATGCCAACGGTATACCTGATGCCAGATGGTCAGGCATTTGCTGGCAATATTTATTTGGTAATAGCTCTGCTTGCAGGCTTTTACTTTATTTGGAAGGCCATTTTATTGTATAAAAACAAAGATGTTTTATCAGCAAAAAATTTGATGTATACTTCTTTTATTTACCTGCCTTTGTTGCAGCTGACTTTATTGTTTGACTTTATAGCAAAATAAAATACTATGGAAATTAAAAATGTACAAGTAGAAGATAGGCAGAATTTTAAAGCAAGAAAATTTTTAATGTGGCTGTTTATTATCTCTTCATTTATGATGTTTGCTGCTTTAACCAGCGGATTTATTGTTTACACCGAAGGTAACGTGGAGCGTGGAATTAAAGTTTTACTTCCTAAAGCATTTATGTATAGTTCTGTCATCATAGTTTTGAGTAGTCTGACTATGCATATGGCCTATCTCTGTGCCAAAAATTTACAATTTGACAGGCAAAAACTTTTTATTGGACTTACCATTGTGCTTGCACTTGGTTTCTTTTACAGTCAGTATTCAGCATGGCAGGTATTATATGAATCAGGAGCGTATTTTGTCAACTATAATGCCTCCCAATCGTTTATTTATGTGTTTTCTGGCGCACACTTACTACACATTGTTGCGGGTATATGTATGTTGATTTATGCGCTAATAGGCAAAATTCGCAACATTCCTCAGGTACGTAATATATTTCGTATGGAAGTGACATCCATTTTTTGGCATTTTATAGATATCCTATGGATTTATCTATATGTTTTCTTACTTTTGAATCAATAATAAATCAATATACCATAGTCTAAATGAGTGCTACTGTATCAAAACTAGATGAATTAAAAACTGACGCCTGGAGTGGCGGAAAGTCCCCTTTTGATGTAGAATATGGAAAACTGATGATGTGGTTTTTCCTCTTGTCAGATGCTTTTACATTTTCTGCCTTTCTAATTTATTATGGAGCTCAACGCTTTAGTAAAATTAGCTGGCCTGATCCTGATGTAGTGTTTCAATCTATCCCGGGTATTGCTGACCATGGATTCCCCCTTATTTTTGTGGGTCTCATGACATTTATCCTGATTATGAGCTCTGTAACTATGGTTCTTGCTGTAGAAGCAGGACATCGTAATTCTAAGAAAGAGGTTGTTTGGTGGATGGTAGGAACTATCATAGGTGGGTTGATGTTCTTGGGTTGTCAGGCTTTAGAATGGTCGCACTTGCATCATGAAGGGTATTGGTGGGGAAGTTTTCCAGCTTCTTATGTTGGTGTTGACACGATTGGCGCACTACAATTTGCCAATCTATTCTTTACCATAACGGGCTTTCATGGTTTCCACGTATTTACCGGAGTCGTAATTAATGTTATTATTCTTTTGATGGTAATCTTCAATGTCTTCCAGAAAAGCGGAAGCTACCTGATGGTTGAAAAAGTAGGTTTGTACTGGCACTTTGTAGACCTTGTTTGGGTATTTGTATTTACTTTCTTCTATTTAGTTTAAATTCTGATAATCCATATAAAATGTCAGCAGAACACACACACGATGAGCATGCCACAGAGCATGAGGGAATGACCAAGAAAAAGATCTGGCAAGTATTCTTTTATCTTTTAGGAATAACAGCTGTTGAATTCTTCATAGCTCTTTACATGATACCTAAGGGTTTGATAGGACACGGAATTGGTAATTTTGCTTATATAGTTCTTACTCTTGTAAAAGCATTCTATATCGTTGCATACTTTATGCACCTTAAATTTGAAAAATTTGCATTGAAAACTGGAATTACAGTTTCGTTAACATTCATTATTTACTTTATTGTTTTGATGTTAATTGAAGGTTCTTACCAGTTTCTTCAAAGGAATTAATGAGTTTACCCTCTTTCCCAATTAAAAAAATCCTGGTTCTGCTAATTCTATTGGCAGTTCCGGGTACTCTATATTATTTACTAAAGGAAAAAGGCCAGAATCGATATCGTCCTCTTCCTATTTATGGTACCAAGCAGGTAGCAAAAACTTTCCACATTAAACGTCGTAAACAGATTCCAGATACTATTTATCATGTAGTACGCGACTTTAAATTTCTAAACCAACATGCTGACTCCATTAGTTTTCCTGCTGACAGTAACCAGATAACGGTTGTTAATTTCTTCTATACCCGTTGTCCTGTTTTTTGTTTGGGGATGAACAAGGAAATGGCTCGGGTTGCAAAAACTTTTAATAACAATAGGTTGATGCGTTTTATTTCGATTAGCGTAGATCCTGAAAATGATAGCCCATCTGTACTTGCAGAATATAGCAAGCCATTTGTTGCCGAAAATAAAAAGTGGGATTTCCTGACAGGTGATAAAACCTTAATATATGCTATTGCCAAGCAAGATTTCTTGGTAGATGTAATTCAGGATAATTCTAATAAGCTCAACATAATTCATAGCCCAATGTTAATCCTTCTAGATCCGCAAAAACGAATCAGAGGCTATTATGATTCCAGTCGTGGTCAGGATCAAGTTAACTTGTTGATTGATGAAATTAAAGTGCTAATTACTGAAGAATTACGAAATATCAAGGATCGATAAATTCTATATAAAATAAATCAGAATGAATAATAAATTTATTTCCAAGCTCATTACAGGCATTTCTATTTTTGTTTTAATTGTTGTAGTCATATTACAGAGTAATGTGCTCAATATTTTTCCTGATAAATCTCTAATTCCTTCCTGGGTACTTTTTCTTCCTAAATTTAACGCGATAATTAATGGTACATGTAGTATCCTTCTTCTTCTGTCCCTGTATTTTATTAAAAGAAAAGATATAGCAACACATAAGAAACTGAACATTTTAACTTTTATTTTTTCCTCGCTTTTTTTAGTCTCTTATATCATATTTCATGCTACCGGCATTAAAACAACTTATGGAGGTGAGGGAATTATCAGATCTGTTTATTATTTTATTCTAATCACCCATATCATTCTTGCAGCTGTAGTTTTACCTCTTGTATTATTTAGTTTTCAAAAAGGACTTCAAATGCAGGTTGAAGCGCATAAAAAACTAGTTCGCTTTACCTACCCTATTTGGTTATATGTTACTGTTACAGGGGTAATTGTTTATCTGATGATATCGCCTTATTATACGTTTTAAATAATTGTCTGAATAACGTCAGAGATTAATCTAAAACTGATCAATCTCTCTCATAAATGTGTTTACTATTCGATTTACCATATCTTTGTAATATGAGAAATTTGAGAATAATTCTTGTTGGCTTTATTTTAATAGTTGCTTCTTTGAGCTCAAATAATTCGTTTGCACAATGTTCAATGTGCACGCTTAATGCAGAAAATTCTGTACAAAATGGAAATTCAGAAGGGAAGGGTCTAAACAAAGGCATTCTTTATCTTCTGGCTGCACCCTATTTGGCTATTGCTGGAGTAGGATTTCTTTGGTATAAAAAATACAGGCGCAAAAATATTAGTATGAATATTAAGGACAGTAAAATTAATTTAAATTAAAATTACTCTTCTTTAGTTTTCAAGACTTTCCCAATTTCAATCTTCTATGGTAAAAACATCACAATTAGAAGCTATAGTGAAGGCAAAATGTCCGCGATGCAGAAGGGGCAATATATTTGCCGGATCATTATATGGTTTGAATCTTCAGAATACAAATGAGAATTGCTCTCATTGCGGTATGCGGTTTGAAGTTGAACCCGGTTTTTTTTATGGTGCCATGTATGTTAGCTATACCTTTGTTGTAGCTGAAATGTTAAATGTAGGCCTAATTACTTACCTGATTACAGGCAATGATAAATCTCCCTGGTTATATATTACAACCATATTACTCACTATTTTAGCACTTACTCCAATTAATTACCGCTATTCAAGGGTTCTTCTCCTTCATTTACTAACACCTAAAATTAAGTATTACCCTGAATACGACACGGATGATAAAATCGGACACGTTTAAGTTTTTAACTGATCTTGCGGCCAATAACAATCGCGATTGGTTTCAACTTAATAAGAGTAGGCATGATGATGCACGCTTAAATGTGCTCGAATTTGCGGGTAAGGTTATAAGTGGCCTATCCAAATTTGACCATACCATACCCTCCACGTTAGATCCAAAGGAATGTGTGATGAGAATATACAGAGATGTTCGTTTCAGCAAGGTAAAAACTCCTTACAAAACTAATTTCGGTGCCGGATTTTCACAAAATGGCAAGAAATTTAGTGGAGCAGGATACTATCTTCATATTCAACCGGAAGCATCTTTCATTGCAGGAGGCTGCTGGATGCCCGAGGCTGATCTATTAAAAGCAATCCGGCAAGAGATTGATTATAATGGAAGTGACTTTCGGTTAATCATTGAAGACCCCTCATTCATGAAGTACTATGGGAACCTCGAGTCCGAATATATACTTAAAACATGCCCAAAAGGCTATGAGCAAGATCATCCAGAAATCGAATTCCTAAAACTTAAGAGTTTTACATTTAGTCACAAGCTTAATAATTCAGAACTTATAAATTCGGGTTCTGTTGATCAAGTAGTAAATGGATTTGTAAAATTGAACCCTTTTATTGCATTTTTGAGAAATGCTATTTCATAAATCTATTGATATGAGAAAATTATTCATCCCTGCCTTTGCTTTGTTTTTTATTAGCTTAATAACTTCTTGTGTTGTTATGTCGCCAAAGAAGTTGAATACATTATTAGCACAGAAAGACTCCTTGTCGTTGGGCTGGGAAGCAGCAAGATTAAAGATAAACTCTTTAGAGGGCGAGATTGTTAGTTTGAGATCTGATACTGCTATACTTCAGGCAAAGATCACAGAACTCGGAGCAAAGATTTCTAATCTTGAAAAAAAGCTAAAAGGACTTGATGACAGTTACACTTCATTACGTTCTAATTCATCTTCTGAAATTCGGAAGCTTTCGGATGATTTAAATAAGCGTGAAGCGCGTTTAAAGGAAGTTGAAGATATTTTACGCAAAAGAGATGAAGCAACAAATGCACTTAAGAATAAGTTACAGAAGGCATTGCTAGGATTTCAACAAAGTGGTTTAAGCGTAGATATCAGAAATGGAAAAGTATACGTTTCTCTTACAGATAAGCTTTTGTTTAGTAGTGGCAGCATCATTATTGATGAAAAGGGAAAGCTTGCCTTGCAAGAACTTGCTAAGGTCTTAAAAACTCAGCCAGAAATTAATATCTCAGTTGAGGGTCATACTGACAGTCAGCGTGTGGTCAATCTTGGACAGATTAAAGATAACTGGGACCTAAGCGTACTTAGAGCAACCTCAGTTGTTAGATTCTTGACAGAAACTGAAAAGATAGAAAGTAATAGAATAACAGCTACTGGTAAGGGGGAGTATCAGCCGATAGAAGTGGGTAATGATGCAGATATCAGAAGTCGTAACAGACGGATAGAGATTGTATTATCTCCTAAACTAGACGAACTTTACAATCTTATTAAGTAGAGTTGAATAAACTCTTTGTTTATTGCCGGAGCATTGCTCCGGCTTTTTTTGTTATAAAGAAAGATCTTTAAATAAGGGTAGATTTTGGTCTTTTTCTGATAAGATTACTTCATCTGGTGAAATTCCCCAGTCTATGTTCAATTCAGGATCATTCCATAATATCCCAAACTCAGCTGATTTATTATAAAGTTCTGAAACTTTGTAACTAAAAATGGTATTATCTTCCAGAGTGACAAAGCCATGTAAAAATCCAGGGGGTACCCAAAACATCTGATTCGTTTCTCCGCTAAGCTCAACGGTCAAATGTTCTCCATAGGTTTCCGAATTCTTTCTTATATCAACCACAACATCAATGACTCTTCCCTGAATTACACGAACAAGTTTTCCTTGAGCATGAGGATCAGCCTGTGCATGCAAGCCCCTTAAGGTTCCTTTTTGGGAAAGTGACTGATTATCCTGTACGAAATCTACATATATACCAGCTTCTTCAAAGCGTTTTTTATTATAGCTTTCAAAAAAATAGCCTCGGTCATCTTTCCAGATCTTTGGCTCAATTAAAAAAAGTCCTTTTATTTTTGTTGTTAGTATGTTCATTGATTGTCGATAAATTCCATTACCGTTGGGAATAGTACAAGTTTATTATTGAATTGCTCAGGCATATTGGCCTGAATCATATGCTCATGTTTTTGTTTAAACTCATTCAGGTTTTCTAAAGAATCAGAAATGTATTGAACACAGTAGGTAACTCCTTCATTTGGAGAATCTAATACATTAAGCAGGCGGTTAGAAACAAAACATCCTGTATTCATTACATCTGGAATCTGTCTTGTCTTCATCCAGTGCAACCATTCATTATGAATCTCATCATCCAAAATTATGGTTATATTAAATAATATCATGTTGCGAATATAGGAATAGGGATTTATAAATTAAGTCTTTATGCCTTTATCCGAGCTTATCGCCCCTTAGTTTACGGAAACGTTTTCTTGCCTCTATCACATATAAGCTACCCGGAAAATCAGTAATTATCTTTTGAAATAATTCAAGTGCTTTAGCCGGTTGGTTTAATTTTGTTTCATAAATATCGGCCAGAATGAATACCGCATCATCACCCCAAAGTTCTGTCGGATAATTTTCAATTATTCCCATTAGCTGCTCAATTGCCTGGTTGAAATCATTGTTTTTAATGAAAATTTTTGATTTTGCCATGAAAATATCATCAGCAAGTGAATTCCCCGGGAAAAGAACAGATATACTATCCAGTATAGTTAATGCTTTATCGGATTGATTTTTAAAAATCATAAAATCTGCATATGCATATTTTCTGAGTGCTGCAGTATCTGCTTCGTTTTGCAGATTATCTGAAATAAGCAGGTTGAGATTTAGTGCATCATTTGCAATTAACTGGGAAGTTGAACTTTTCAGCACATTGAGTTGTGCCTTTGCCCATATAAAATCTGCCTGATAATAAGCTAATTTTGCATTCTTGTATCTTGCCTCCTGGCCTAATGGCTCATTTGCATAAGCTTTTTCAAGTTGGCCATATAAAAGAGCTGCTTCCCATACCTCGCCTGTAAGAATATAAATATCGCCAAGATCCGACTTTATTTGTCCGATAATTTGTGACGGCAAGCCATTTATTTCCAATAATTTTTCGAGTTGCTGTGCAGCAACAGCTGGTTTCTCGAGATAATATGCCTGTAAATTAGCTAATTGACGTATTGCAAATACTGTTCCTGAGCTTCTTCCAAATTCGTTTAAAAGCGCGTTGAAATCATTTTCTAAATGGATCAGATTTTCTTTGCTGAACTTGATGGAAGTTAATTGCCTAGTTTTTACATTAAGAAGCTCAATTTTAGCAGGGATATAATATTTATTGTTAGCACCTTTTGAAACCAGATAGTTTAATGATTCAATGGCTTGATCGAATGCTTGGTTGGATATCAGTAAACGAGAAAGGTCAAAGACCCTGTTTCCATCTTCTTTAAGTCGGCGATCTAAAGCAAATGTCTGCCTTAAAGCCATATCAAAATCTTTTTGCTGGATATATTGCCAGGTTAAAAATTCTGTCATGACTATGCTTTGAGGCTCCTTTTGAAGCCTGCGTAAGATCGATGTTCTTAACTGATTAAAATCCTCGCTACCCTCCAGAATATTTCCAAGTACACTTTGCGCCTGTGGCAATGCTTCAGGATTTGTGCTCAGAAGATTTATATATTCCTGAATGAGATTTGGTTTGTCTTTACGGAACCGGTACAGACTGAGTAGGTCGTAATTAAAAGCATTCTCATTATTGAGTAGCTTTCTGCCGGTAATAAAAGCTCTAATTGAAAAATCATAAGCTTCAGCACGATAGAGGGTTATTGCGAGATCTTTGATTGCAAACTCATTGGCGGGCATAGTCCTAATCAACGTATTAAACCATTCTAATGCTTTTTCCTGATCACCCTTTTCTTGATAAATACGGCCAATATCAACAGAATAGGTGAAATTTTCTGGATTGCTTTTAAATAAGCTTCGAGATAGTTTTTCAGCCTCATTAAATTGTTTGAGTTTTAACAAACTGTTGAAATACGGGTCATAAAAACTTGTGTTTTTTGTTCGGTTGAAAAGCTTTTCATACAGCATAGCCGCCTTCTCGAAGTCTCCTGATTGAAAATATTGTATGGCCAGAGCCTCCTCCGAACTTAGCTGAGCTTTTAGCCCTAAAGAGGAAATTATCAGAATAAGAAAAAAGATGATTTTCTTCATGATTTAATTGGGGTACTTAATTTCTGAATCCTTAAAGTTAAGGGTATTGGAATTAAATTTGACTGAAAGTCTGAATTAAAGTTCAGAACACTTAGCTCATGATATTGCAATAAATAGGTCATGTAGTTTAAATGTTACGATGGGTTTTTTATGATTATAATGGAAATCATTACATTGAGAGATTAGTTACAAAACGTATCGCAAGTAATTTTTCGTTGTAACATTTATCAGTATTTTCTGCAACGAATAGGTGACTAATTTTTTTTGAACGAAATTTGAATAAATTTATTGGATAATGCAGGTATTTAGAAATTACTTTTTCTTATTTGTATTGCTGACTCTGGTGTCCTGCTCATTTGAAGGAACAGTTGAGCGAATTCCAATTGAAAATTTTTTCAGTGCGCCTATTAAAACATCTTTTCTGGTATCACCTGATGGGAAGTTTATTTCCTATCTGAAGCCGGACAATAATCGCATTCACATTTATGTAGAAACTTGGGATGGGAAAAATACCATCCAGTTAACATGTGATAGCAACCGTAGTATTTCGAATTATTTTTGGGCAAGTAATAATGAGATACTGTATTTAAAAAGTGGTGCCGAAGATAAAGATGCCGGATTATTTGCAGTAAAAATTGATGGAACAAATAAAAGGGAGCTGCTGCCTTTTAACTATGCTAAAATCAGGTTAATAACTACAGGGCGTACTTTTGATAATCAGGTATTAGTTGCGCTTAACAGGCGTGATTCTACTGTATTTGACGCCTACAGGTTAAATATTCAATCCGGTAAATTATCCTTACTACTTGAGAATCCGGGAAATATAACTAAGTGGTATTCTGATCCTTCCGGTAAATTGCGTATGGCAATAGCAAGTGATGGAGTTAATGAAACCTTGCTCTATCGTGATAGTGAAAATAAAATATTCAGTCCGGTTTTGACTAATAATTTCAAAACCAGCATTTTGCCTGTAGCATTTAGCGCTAACAATAGTTTTATTTATGCTTTGTCAAACAAGAATCGGGATAAGATGGCATTGGTTGAATTGGATTGTAAAACGGGAAAGGAGCATCGAACTATTTACAGTAACCCTGATGTAGATGTTTCTGAAGCAATTTATTCAGTCAATAAAGGTAAATTAACTTATGTGGGTTATGAAACCTGGAAAAAGGAACGTCATTATTTAGATGAATCTGTAAAAAGCATTTTCAATAGGCTTGAAAAGCTTTTTCCAAATACAGAAATTCGAGTGAGTAGCTCTGACTCAGCAGAAAAGAAATTCATAGTTCGTACCTACACTGATCATAATCCAGGATCATTTTATCAATACACCATTAAAGAAAATAAACTGGTTAAATTAAGTGATGTTAACCCTTCATTAGTGGTGAATGATATGGCCGAAATGAAGCCTATAAGCTTCATGACACGGGATTCCCTTCTCGTAAATGGCTATTTAACGCTTCCAAAAGGTAGAACAAAGAAAAACCTTCCAGTGGTTGTGATGCCTCATGGAGGTCCTGATTCAAGAAGTAGCTGGGGCTATAATTCTGAAGTGCAATTTCTTGCAAATAGGGGATATGCTGTGTTCCAGGTTAATTTCAGAGGCTCTAAAGGTTATGGTAAGAAATTTTGGACTGCTGGTTTTAAAGAATGGGGTGGAAAGATGCAGGATGATATCACCGATGGAGTTGGCTGGCTTATCTCAGAAAAGATAGCTGATCCTTCTCGCATCGCCATTTATGGTTCAAGTTTTGGAGGTTTCTCAGCCCTTCATGGTCTGATTACACAACCTGAACTATATCGCTGCGGAGCATCACATTCAGGGTTTACCAATTTATTTACGTACCTCAAAGATATACCACCCTACTTCAGGCCTTATCAACAAATGTTTTATGAAACCGTTGGGAATCCTGAAACAGATGCAGACTACTTTAGGGAAGTATCTCCTGTTTTTCACACCGATAAGATAAAAGTTCCTGTTTTAATCGCCCAGGGTGCCAAAGATCCAAGAGTGAATATGAACGAAACTAATCAGTTTGTAAAGGAACTCAAGAAGAAAAATGTTCCTGTTACTTATATTTTAAAAGAGGACGAAGGTCATTTTTTTAGAAACATTGATAACAGACTTGAGTTTTATAAAGAACTTGAACTATTTCTTGATAAAAATCTAAGCCGTAAGTAACGGGATGAAGGAATATCAGCAAACTTATCGTAAAAATTTTTCTCTGGTTATAATTTTCCTAATTCTAATTACAGCTGCGCTTGGTGGAGCATTATTCCTGGCCTATAAACTCACTAGCAAGTATGTTGAGAATGAATTTGCTTCTCAGAAAATTGAGGTTCTGGAAGAGACTATTAAACCTTATGATGATTTTTTTCAAAATAAGATTCCTGAAATTTCATTCTATCAGGGGTTTTTGGATTCGGCACAGGCAGCAAAGTATATTGACAAAATTTTTACCAAATTCAACTTTGTTGATCGTGTTGTTTTTTATGATGCAGCAATTAGTAATCATACTATTCCAGATGGAATACGGGTTAATAATTTTTCTTTAGGCTCTAAAGCGGTTTATCAATTTGCCAGGAATCTTGATCAAGATTCAATAGTATTGTTTAAAAGGGGCCAGCCAAGCAATACTTTTTCTTTAAAAACAAATGATGAATTCAATAAAATGGCGATTAAATTCAGCGGTTTTATTGAGTCGGCAGACACGACCCGTGCTCTCAGCGATTCTGATCGATTTAATGTCTTTTACAGCATAATGTCTCAAAGAATCACCTACCTGAATATCCCAAGACGGGAGGAGTTAAAAATCTACAAAGACCTGATGAAAACTCAACAGAAGTTCTCACCGGTTTACGAATTAGACATGTTTTCCTTCTATCTAGATCCGCTCAAGCTAAAAATAAAGAATACGAGACCTGAATTATATCAATCTATAACTATTAAACAACTGGTTTATGAGTCACTTGAAAATAATTCAGATATCATCAGTAATGACCTTCCTTTATCGGGGCCTTTTTCTGATTATAAATTGTATTACAGTTCAAGTAAAAGTTTTTTGCAGAAGGAGATTAATACCAGGTTCATGCCAATTGCCGGTGGATTATTTGTTTCCTATTTCATACTGGTTTTAATTGCCTATTTAATATTTAGAAATCTGAATATAAACAGTAAGCTATTTAAGCTTCAATATGATTTCATAAACAATCTGACCCATGAGTTTAAAACTCCTGTTAGTGTGATCAAGATAGCAGGCAATAATATCAGGAGTGCTTCAACACTCTCAGACAAAGAAAGGCTGCATTATGGAAAGATATTAGATGAAGAGGCCGATAAGCTTAATGACCTGATGAATAAGTTGCTTTCGTTCACCCAAATAGAGAATAAAGCAATCAAAATTAACCTAGAAAACATTAACCTGGAGGTGTTTTGCCAGAATTTAATTGACAGTTACCAATTGAAGTATCCTATCTTTGATATTAGCTGTGATATTGAAGGTGTTGAATATTTTAAATCTGATCCGGTATTATTGGGTAGTATTTTTCAAAACCTGATTGACAATGCCTATAAATACTCAAGACCCGAAAATAAAATTTTAAAGATCAGTATTGTTAAAGTTAAAAAGCAGCTTGTTTTGAAATTTTCAGATCATGGAATCGGTATTCCAGCTAAGGATATAAATAACATATTTAAAAAATTTTTCAGAGTTCAAAATGAATATAACCAGCAGGGTAGTGTGGGCCTAGGTTTGGCATTCTGTAAAGAACTGGTTAAATTTATGAGCGGATCAATAGCGGTGGTGAGTGTTTTTGGAAAGGGATCTGAATTTACAATAGAATTGCCTTACGATATATAATTATGCAAAAAGAAATTAAGATTGCCGTTATTGAGGATGATGAAAATTTAAGATTCCTGGTAGTACATCGTTTGCAGGCCGAGGGTTATAAAGTAGTAGAAGCTTCAGACGGGCAGATTGCAGAGGAGTTGATTATGATAGAACAGCCGGATATTGTACTGCTTGACTGGATGTTGCCTACCAAACAAGGTTCTGAGATTTGTCAGAATGTTAGAAAGCTAGGTTTTGATAATTTGATCATTATGGTTACTGCCAAGTCGCAGGATATTGATAAAATTGATGCCTACAGTTTTGGAGTTTCAGATTATGTGACCAAACCATTTAACATGGATGTTCTGGTAGCTTTAATTGACAACAAAGTTAAATTCGTAATCAATAACGAAAAATCTGAAGTCTATAAGTTCGGCAATATGGAACATCATCCGAACAAGCATTCATTGTTGCGTGAAAATAAAAAGATTGAGCTTACCATTCTGGAAAATAGGATTCTCCTTTATTTTTTAAAAAATGCCAATCAAGTTATCAATCGTGATGAGTTAATGATGGTTGTTTGGGGCTATAACTCTGATGTGAATACTCGAACGCTAGACATGCATATTGTGCGCTTACGGAAAAAAATTGAAAGTAATCCTGATAGACCTCATTTTATGCAAACTGTGCGTGGAGTAGGCTATAAGTTTGTGATTGAGTAAACAACTCTATCAGAATACAGGAGGTCAAGACCTGGTACTCTTATTAATAATTGGCTTATACTATAATTTGACGAGTCTCTTTTCAAACATCATCCGCCATTCCTCAGTTAGTTCATTCAGGTTAACTAAGCGCTCTATCCATTCCTTATTTTCTTGATCGTGATAGCGTACATAATTCACATCCATGACAGATATTTTTTCGGGGTGTGAACTCAAGTGGACCAGCTGGTCAGTTTTTTTAACAAAGCCAGGTTGTATTGTTCTTAGGTAATAGCCGGTAAGCCCTGATGTTTGAAGATGCACTGGAAATTCCTTATAGTTATACCTGATGCCAATCATATAGCATGGTCCGCGGGGTTCTGATACTTCCACTATTGCCTCGCCTAATTGATAGCGGTCGCCGATATAAACATGGCGCTCATGTGCATTTTCTCCTTGCAAAGTCAGGTTTTCGCCAAATGCTCCTTGTGTAAGGTCGAATCCCAGCTCATTTTTCCATTTCTCAAAATGGTCGGCATTATAGCAGCATATTGCCTTATCATTTCCGCCGTGGTGTTTAGTATTCTTGACCATATCACCCAAAAAACCTGTATGTTCTAATTTAATTCCTTCAGCTTGTATGGCTATTTTTCTAAATGCTGTCATCGCTTTTTGATGATCTGATACCAAAAGCTCAGCTTTGCCAAGAATGTTTATGGAAATAATATCAATGTTCTTCATAATGGAATAGTACTAAATATGAGTAGCATAATTAATTGGAGAATCATTGTTCCATCTAGAAAAAGAAAGTAATAATATTCATTTTTCTTCCATTTCGATTTCAAAATAAGCCAGCCAGATACAAATATGGTCAAACTGAGTGCAAAAAAATTTCCGTCAATCTTTTCAGTAAAGTTAAACAAAAGTAACAGGTAGGATGCCAGTAATACCTGGCAAATCAGTAATGATTTTTTTTCACCGAAAATTACGGGAATGGTTTTCAACTGGTTGCTTTTATCTTGAAAAATATCTCGTATATCAAATGGAACTGTAATAGCGGCAATGAAAAAAAAATGCATTGAAAATAATAGTATCGTTTCATTTAGCGTAATTGTCACAGAATTAGTCCCCTCTATTGTAAGGATCGGGAGGAGCACACAACTTGCTGCCCAAACCATAGCGATAATAAAAAGCTTTATTCCGGGAATATTGCGAAGGCTAAATCGTTTATCATCAATAGAAAAAATGGGCAGGTTATAGGCAATAGATATAAGACCCAATCCAATTAGAAGTATGTTAGAAGAATTATTCAAAAAAAAGCTCAATGGGATTATTGCGATCGCTGAAATGATTGTTAGGGTAATCATTAGCCGATAATGTGAAAATATCCATCTAACTCTTTGGAATCTCGAAATCTCTGGTTTTTCAGGTTTTGAAAGCAGTATACTAAAATTGTAGAGAGCCAGGGTAGAGCAGAATAAGAGACCTAATACATACGGTTCAGGTTTGGCCTGTATGAGCCAGTAAGTTACCAAACCCTGAGATACTGCACATAAAGCAATAAAAATATTGCTATACAATAGAAAATCTAGTGTTTGCCAGAGGTATTTGTTCATCAATTGAACCCGGAATCAGATCATGAATTGCTCCGCCGCAATTCAAATATCGTAATTTCAGGTAACATTCCTACGCGGCCAGGATAGCCCAAGAAGCCGTATCCAACATTTACATATAATTGCTGAGCACCTTCTTGATAAAGTCCAGCCCATTCTTTATAGACATATTTTGCAGGGCTCCACTGAAATTTTTCGGTAACAATCCCGAATTGCATTCCATGAGTGTGTCCGCTGAACATGGCATCAATCTGTGGATATTCAGGGAGTACCTGTGCCCTCCAATGCGATGGATCGTGCGATAAAAGTAGTTTAACCGGAACATCATCTGTGTTTATAATCGCCTTATCCATCTGCCCGTATTTTGCGAATCTGCCAACCCCCCAGTTTTCAATACCCAGAATTGCAATTTCTTCGCCTTCTATTTTTATTCTCCTGTTTTCGTTTAGTAGAAGATCCCATCCCATGTTTTTATGAGTTATCTTAACATCAGCTAGGTTTTTAGATTTGGCAGTTGAGCCTCCCTTTCCAAAAAAGTAATCTCCATAATCATGATTCCCAAGAATTGAATATACTCCGAGGGGGGCTTTTACTTTTGAGAAAATATCCTGATAATCTCTCATCTCTGATGCCAAATTATTCACCAGATCACCAGTAAAAAAAATAAGTTCAGGTTTCTCTTTAAGTAACATTTCTACACCACCCAATACGGCTTTTTTATCGTAAAAGCTTCCTGAGTGAATGTCAGAGAGCTGGCCTAAAGTAATTCCATCAAAAGCTTTTGGAAGGTTTGGTAAAAAAATTGTTTTTCGTTTTATACGATAATCGTAGGCACTAGAAACAACACCATAGGTTAAGGATGCTAATGGTAATGCGGCAACAAGCGTTCCTGCCTTGATTATAAATTCTGATCTTGGAATGTTTCCCTGATTGTTACTATCCACACTTTTTTCATCTCTAGCTTTGCTTTTAAGCTTCCTTTTGATCCAGATAAAGCCCCTGCGCAGGTCGTCGGTAATTAAAAATGGAAGAATGAATATCTTAGATACAAAGGTCAGAAAGAAAATAACCAAAATGATAGATCGGAGGAGGAATTTTATATTAAAAAATATACTGATAAATACTCCTATTATCAGTAACAAGGTATAACCCCACCAAATATAAGTGAATGATAAGTATTTGTTATTCTTCCATTTCCAGCTTACTGATTGAACAGCTCTGTAAATATAAATATCAATAATGATCAGCAGAATGCTGATCACTATTAATCCTAAAATCCGATTTCCCATTAATTAGTAATTTTTTATTCTGTGAGCAGGGGGTATTAATATCGTCCCTTATCATCATTATAATCCTCATCTTCATCATTTTCAAACTCCTGACTAAACAGGCTGTTAAACATGTCTGCAAAGCTGAACCCTTTATCCAGAAAAGATTTATTGATCAAGGAGAATTCAGCTAGCCCATGAAGTAGGAATTCCATCAGTAATACCTTCTGGTTATCACTTAGACGCGGATGGAATTGTTTTATTACATTTTTTAGGCCAGGAACAGATTCTAATGATTTTTTATACTCTCCTAATGATAGATCATCAATAAGGCTGATCGTATTGCCTGCAGCAAACCAGCTAATAATGTCAGCATAAGGATTGATCGATTTTGCCTTTTTTAACTTTTCCGGATCAGGGAAATAGGTGATCATAAGCGTTTTTATTGCTTTACCTAATAGAATATTGGCAACCTTGCTCGGACCTTCCAGTTCACCTTCATAAACAAGTTCGATTTTTCCGGTTATTGCTGGAATCACTCCCAGGAAATCTGATATTCTGACAAAAGTACTTTTTTCACCATTCAGCAGCATTCTTCTTTCTGCATTGCTGATCAGATTCTCATAGGCAGAAATGGTAAGCCTTGCCGAAACACCTGATTTTTTGTCGATATATTCAGAATCACGGGCTTCAAATGCAATTTGTTCAACCAAATCTTTAACCAATCCGTCAGCTTCAATACTTGTACGCTGTGAAGCAGTGATTTTGGCTTCCTGTTGCGTAATTTTCCTCGAAATATCTATGCTGCGGGGGTAATGCGTTAATATTTGGCTTTCTATCCTGTCTTTTAAAGGCGTCACAATAGATCCTCTATTCGTATAATCTTCCGGATTCGCAGTAAAAACGAACTGAATATCTAAAGGCAGGCGAAGTTTAAACCCTCTGATCTGTATGTCTTTTTCCTGCAGAATGTTAAACAGAGCAACTTGAATACGAGCCTGAAGATCAGGAAGTTCATTGATCACAAAAATTCCCCTATGAGCGCGAGGAATCAGTCCGAAATGGATCACACGCTCATCTGAATACGTTAGTTTTAATGTTGCTGCCTTGATCGGGTCAACATCGCCAATAAGATCGGCCACAGTAACATCTGGGGTCGCTAGTTTTTCTGTGTAACGTTCAGAACGATGAAGCCATGCTACTGGAGTATCTTCTCCTTTAATTTCTAAAATATGATGTCCGAACCAGGAAATAGGATTTAAAGGATCTTCAAATAGTTCGGAACCTTCAATATAGGGAACATATTCATCTAATAAATTGATCATCAATCGTGCAATACGTGTTTTTGCCTGACCTCGTAAGCCCAGAAGCAAAATATTATGCTGAGATAAAATGGCGGTTTGAAGATCAGGAATAACGGTATCCTCATAGCCAATGATGCCTTCTAAAACGGTGTTTTTATTTTTCAGCTCCCTAATTAGGTTTTCGCGCAGTTCTTCTTTAACTGAACGGGAAATATATCCAGATTCACGGAGCTCTTTAAGTGTATTTATCTTCAGCAAATTCATAAATTGAAATTCTATCTAATGGTTCTTCTTCTGTTCTTAATGTAATCTTCAAAAATATATTCTCCCAGTCCTTTAAGTGAACTGTAAAATGCTCTTCCTCCGTTTATTTCAGTGAACTGCCTTACAAACTGCTGTAAATAAGGATCTTGTGCAATCATGAAAGTAGTTATAGGTATACTAAGACGTTTGCATTGGGCAGCCATATTCAAGGTTTTATTAACCACCTTGCGGTCTAATCCTACACTGTTCTTATAGTATTTGTTGCCTTCCTTTAAACAGGTAGGTTTACCATCGGTGATCATGAATATTTGTTTATTATGAGTTTTTCTTCTCCTTAATAAATCGACGGCAAGTTCCAGACCTGCATAAGTATTAGTATAATATGGCCCTACCTGTAAATAAGGCAGTTCTTTTATGGTAATGGTCCAGGCATCATTGCCGAATACAACAATGTCTAGGGTATCTTTTGGATATTTAGTTCTGATTAGTTCTGCGAGTGCCATCGCTACTTTTTTTGCAGGGGTAATCCTATCTTCTCCGTACAAAATCATGGAATGAGAAATGTCAATCATCAGTACTGTAGAAGTAATGGTTTTATAGTCTTTTTCTTCAACTTCAAGATCTTTTTCGGTCATTGAAAAATCACCAATACCATGATTGATCTGTGCATTGTGAATAGATGCGGTCATGTCGATTTGGTCAACGCTATCGCCAAATTGATACTCTCTTCTGTCTGCATTTTTCTCCTCACCGATCCCTGAAATATTAGTGTTATGGCCTCCTTTTCCAGATTTTTTCAGCTGTCCAAAAATTTCTTCGAGTGCAGATTTTCTGATACTTTGTTCAGTTTTTGAAGTTATTTTTAAACCTCCGGGGTTTTTGTCGTCATCACCCAAATAGCCTTTCTTCTTTAGGTCATCAATGAAATCGCCCATTCCATACTCATCGGTAGTGAGTTTGTACTGTTTGTCTAGTTCGTTTAGCCAGGCAATAGCCTCATTCGCATCACCTGCTGTGTAATTCAGCAGCTCGAGAAATAGCTTCAATAATTCATCAAAGCCTCCTTTTGGAAGCTCATTCGGAATAAATTTTGAAAATGCATGTCCCCGCATCTGGTCTGATTTCTTTGATTTTTGAAAGGTTAAAGTTAAAGGTTTAAACGGCTATTAATGTTAAGGATGTGTCAAATAAAGGGTTGAGCAGATTCTGCTTGAGTGCTCTATTTTCAGATACTTTATAAATGTTCTCTTAAAACTTTATTTTTAGACATGAAAAGATTAGTTATCTCTTCGTTATTCTTTGTGTTTGCTATCAATTTGTTTGCTCAAAGGAGCCAAAGCGACTTAATTCTTAAACTGCTTGAAGACCAAAGACAGGCATGGAACAGAGGAGACCTAAATGAATATATGCAAGGCTATAATCAGTCAGATTCATTACTTTTTGTTGGAAAAAGCGGTCCTCAATATGGCTGGAATAATACCCTTAAAAATTATAAAAAGAGTTACCCCAACAAATCAGCGATGGGTTATTTAAGCTTTGATATTAAAGAAATAAAAATGATAGCTGCAGATCATGCATTTGTACTTGGCGCATGGCATTTAAAGAGAGAAAACGATGAACCCAAGGGATATTTCACCTTACTTGTAAAAAAAATCAAGGGCCAATGGAAGGTAATTGCCGATCATTCAAGTTAATGGATTAGGTAACTTTGGCTTTACGTACAATTTTAGAGAATAGGCCTGGCAAAAATCTTTTTAGTAGTACAGCGTATTTTTCCTTTCCGCCTATATAGACTTCTTCTTTTTCTGATTGAATGGCCTTAATTATTTCTAAGGCACATTTATTTGCTGGCATACCATTGGCCTGGGCATCATCCATGCTATTTTGTTTGGTTCCATCTGCAGTTAATGCATTAATAGTGACATTTGTTTTAATGAAACCTGGGCAAATAATACTAATTTTTATTTTAGGGTCTATTTCTGTTCTTAATGAATCAAAATATCCATGCAGCGCATGCTTAGATGCTGAGTAAGCCGAACGAAATTTTGTTCCGAATTTTCCAACCAGACTACTGATTATAACAATATGACCGGTGTTGTGGGATATCATGGAGGGTAAAATGCTTTGAGTAAGTGCTACAGTTCCCCAAAAATTGATGTTCATGATTCTTTGTGCCACGTCTAGATTAGTTTCGAGCGCCAGTGAACGCTGGCTAACCCCTCCAGAATGGATAATCATATCTATTCTATTATATATTTTGATTGCTGAAGCTGTCACTTCTTTTAAGGAATCGGTGTTTTCAAGATCGAGTGGAAGTACATGTATATCAAGAGGGTTGATCTTGCATTTACTTTTTACCACATATAAGGATTCTCTGTTTCTGGATGAGAGGATGAGTTTGGCACCCAATTCATTTAGTTTATAAGTGAGTGCTTCACCTATTCCGCTTGATGCGCCTGTTATCCAAATAACTTTGTTCCTGATATCCATAGAATTTAGGTATTTATAAATAGTTCTGAGGCAATATGGTCAGCGAAGAGTTTCCCATCTGTTGTCAATGTAACGATCTGATCATTTAAATTAATCCAGTTTTTATCGGCAAAAGGTTCCAGACCATCTCTTACTTCATTTGAATAGTCTGAGCCAAAGCGTTCAGTAATTTTTTGCAAACTAATTCCCTTACTTGTGCGCAGAGAAGTCATTATATATTCATTGATACGGTTTTCGGTAGTCAGGACTTCTATTTCTGCAGGAATTTTTTTTAGCTGTATCTGGTCAATGTATTTGGAATTATTTGAAACATTCCATTGCCGGCTTTCACCATTAAATGAATGAGCTGAAGGCCCTATTCCCAGATAAGACACCCCTTCCCAATAGTTTGAATTATGCTTGGAATACAAACCCGGCTTTGCGAAGTTTGATATTTCGTAATGTTCGAATCCTACCTCTGTAAGTTGTTCCATTAAAATAAGGAACTGAGCACTGCTCTGGCCTTCATCCATTGGTTTTTGCTCTCCTTTTTTAATAAACGATGACAAGGCTGTTGCAGGTTCTACCGTCATGGAATAAGAAGAAATATGAGGTATATGTAATTCAATGAGCTGCTGAATATTATGCTCCCATTTAGGTGTGCTAAGCAGGGGATATCCATAGATTAGATCGGCTGTTATATTTTCAAAACCTGCATCCTGAACTCTTTTGATTGAGCTTTGGGCTTCACTAGCGGAATGTGCTCTGTTCATCCATTTCAGGTCTTCTTCAAAAAATGATTGTATACCAATGCTGAAACGATTGACCAGAGTTTGCCGAAATTCTCTTACTTTTTGAGGATTCAGATCATCAGGATTTGCTTCCAGGGTGATCTCAGCTGTTGGAGAAACTTCATACAGGTCAGTTATTGCTCCAATCAGGATTTGCAAGTCATCGGCGCTGAGTAATGATGGGGTACCTCCACCAAAATAGATCGTTTCTATCGTTTCTCCGGCTAAATAATTCTTTCTTAAATCAATTTCTTGACTTAGTGCCTGGAGCATTTGGTCTTTGTACTGTGGCGATGTGCTGAAATGGAAATCGCAATAGTGACAGGCTTTTTTACAGAAAGGGATGTGGAGATAAATTCCGGCCATGGTACAAATCTACAACAAATACCGGCAGAGCCAATTAATTGCAATAGCTAGAAATTTTTAACTCTTTCGGCTAATTTTTCTTTCCGATACTTAGCCATATTGATCAGGAACACACTTCCCAGAATGATTATTAGTCCAGCGACTTGGATACCAGTAATTTTTTCATTCGCAAAAAATACTCCAAGAAGCACCGCTACAACTGGGTTTACATACGAGTGTGTACTTACCTGCATGGCAGTTCGTACCTGGAGCAGCCATACGTATGCACTAAATCCAGCGATAGAACCCATACTTACCAGATAGGTAAGGGCAAACCATGAATCGGATGGCACTTCACTCCATTGAAATGTGCTGAATTCATCGCGAATGAAAATGCCTGGAATAAAGGCAATTCCTGCAGCCATAATTTGCCAGGTTGTTGAAACAATAATCGGCCCTTCTGCAGATTTATACTTTGAATAGAGGGATCCCCCTGCCCAGGTAACCGCTGCAAATAACAATAATATCATACTGCTCATTTTTACAGGAGTACTTTCTGGTATTGCAAAGATCTGTGAAATTTGTTCACTAAAGAGTAAAATCACTCCTGCTAGTCCAATAAGCATTCCAGCAATGATCGATTTACTTCTGAAATTTTCAGACCATTTAGGCTTGTCCAGTAATACAAACCATAAAGGTGCAGATGAAACAGTAATGGCAACCATAGCACTTGGCATGCTTTGTTCCACCCAAATCACAATTCCAGTTCCAAAAAAAAGAAGTAATATCCCACTGATAGCTGCGTGTTTGATACCCTTGATACCAAATAGTTTTTCACCTTTTATAATACACCATATTGCCATGATCAAGCCTGCTATAATAAAACGAAAGGCGCCCAAAATAAATGGTGGAAATCCCTTTACGGCAATCTGAATAAAGAAATAGGTTGAACCCCAAACAAGATAAATAATTGCAAATGCAAGAATTACCATTATTGGTGATGCGGATTTGGTTTCTGAGGCAGACATTTATTCTTTTGGTATTAATAGTTGTTGTTGTTCTTTAGTGGTTTCAAGAACAATGCTGGTTTTAGTGATAGTTATATCAGCAATTTTACTCATGCTATTTCGCATCATTTCTAAAAGTGATGCTGAATCGGAAGTGCGTATTTTTACAAGAAAACAATGATCGCCTGCAATCTGATGAACTTCTTGTACCCCTGCAATTTTTGCAAGTTCAATGCCAGTATTACTATTCCCTATTCCTTTGTATGCTTGAATGTAAACAAAAGCAATAAGGTTTTGATTTAATGCTGCTGGATTTATCCGGGTTGTATATTGTAATATAATTTTCTTTTGTTCCAATTTTTTGACCCTCTCGAAAACTGCAGAAGGAGCCATTTTTAATACCCGCGCAATGTCCGCATTGGATATTCTCGAATTTTCCTGCATTAGGCTTAGAATTTCGAGATCTATTTTATCAGATAAGTGCTCTTTATGATTCATTGTTCGTTAAAAATAATAAAAATAGAATAATATTCAAATTTATATTGTATTTAAAGAATAATATTCTTTTTTTTAATAAATTTTAATTGATTTTTCATTGCCATTATTTAAAAAAACAATTTATTTGATATCAGCGATCATATTCAAATTTTCAAGTCAAAAAGATATTTAGGAAACAAAAATAAAAAAGTGGAAATTTGAAAAAATGGAGTTATCTGGTTTTATGGATTTTAGCTAAGGATGATCAAACGGTTTTTCGGTTTAATACTGATATTATTCTTAATTAATCCCCTTGTTTTTGCGCAGGTTGACAGCAGCAAATCAAATTTCAGGCAACTGAATTTTTCTGAGTCTAGCAGGCGGTTAGATTCAGTTACTTTGGTGCAGAGGCAAAATTTTATAGATTCAGCAAACGCTATAAAAGATTCCCTTTCTACTGTTTGGATAAAGGCGCCTGATCCTAATAGACCTAATCTTTTTTTAGATAGCCTTATTTCACTCTACAAAGTTGAAAATCTTGACTTCCATTCCTGGGCAAGTAAATTTCAGAAGAAATCTGTCCGGTATGATGCAGGTAGTCTAAGATCCTACAGAGAAACATGGGTCATTGCAGTAGTTTTATTTCTTGTTTTATTTTTTGCGGTAATCAGGTTCTTCTTCCCCTCAGAGCTAAATACTATCATATATGCATTTTATAGTAATCAGGCTTTAAGTAAGGTAAATAAGGAAGATACTTTATTTAGTTCCTGGCCATTTATATTTCTTTACCTTTTATTTGGTTTAAACTCAGGGCTTTACCTTTATTTATCTGGAAAGTATCTGGAAATATCTTACCCGGCTGAAGGATTTAAATTATTTATTTACTTATCGGCTGTAGTTGTTGGCTTGTTTACGATGAAAATTATTGCCTTGCGAATATTGGGATTTCTATTCGATGTGCAACGTTTGGTTAGAGAGTACGTATCTGTTTTATACCTAAGTTATTTCAATGCCGCTATACTATCTCTACCTGTAGTAATTGCTTTTAGCTTAACAAGCTATCGATTTGCAGTTATTTACAGCTATATTGGGATTGCAATGATCATTATAATTTTCCTTCTCCAGTTTCTTCGGGCGGGGGCTAATATTTTATCTAATTACAAGTTTCCTAAAGTTTATTTAATTATTTATCTTTGTGCCCTCGAATTCTGTCCTTTAATTATCCTATTTAAAGCACTTGGGTATTAAGCCCCATGAAAAATATGCAAATATCTTCAACTGAGAAACCAAGGAAAGTAAAAAGCATCCTGGTTACGTTACCAAAGCCGGATTCCGACAAATCGCCATATTTTGATTTGGCAAAAAAATATAATCTGAAAATTGACTTTAGGTCCTTTATTCATGTTGAGGGTGTTCCTGGAAAAGAATTCAGGAAAGAAAAGATCAATTTGGCAGATTTCACAGCTGTTATTTTTACCAGCAAAAATTCAGCAGATCATTTTTTTAGAATTTGTGAAGAGCTGCGCTTTGATGTCCCTGCCGATATGAAATACTTTTGTATTTCAGAAACGATTGCGCTTTACCTTCAAAAATATATTCAATATAGGAAGAGGAAGATATTTTTTGGGAAACAAACTGCTGCCGACCTTGCAGAGGTTCTTAAAAAGCATACTACCGAGAAGTTTTTATATCCATGCTCGGATGTTGCAGCTGAAGAAACTCAAAAATTTCTGAATGATAACGGGTATGATTTTAAAACTGCCGTGCTATTTCATACTGTTTGCAGTGATCTTTCAGATCTGGCAGAGGTGTTTTATGATGTGATTGCATTCTTTAGTCCAAGCAGCATTCATTCTTTATTTATCAACTTCCCTGATTTTAAACAAAATTTCACCCGTATTGCTGCCTTTGGAGCTAGCACGCATAAAGCAGTTCTTGAGCATGAATTAGTTATGAATATACCCGCACCAACTCCTGAAGCACCTAGTATGACGATGGCTTTGGAGCAATATATTAAACAGGTTAATAAGTAAAAATCTCACCTATGAATTGTCCAGAAAAATTTATTTGAAATTTTAGCAACCTTTAGATGAATGTGAAAGTATTATCAAAATACTTTGCCGCATTCAAAACAGATGCTTTATTTTGCCCTTTTAATAATTATTTTATTTAGTTTTAAGATTGATATTATATCTAATGCTGTCATTTTAAGCAGATGGATTAGTTTTAATCGTATATAGTTTTATAAATTTTATTATCTTTGAAATTGTTTTATTGAAAAAAAGCTAAACTGGAATTGTTTGAAATGAAAAAAATATACTATATCGCACTTGCGGCTCTGGTCATTTTAGCCTCTAGCTGTGGTAAAGGTGGGACAAATGGTGAATTGGTTGGTGTTGCAATTAAGAAGTTTAAGAACAAGGAGGTTCCATTTGGGATGGTTTATATTCCAGCTGGAACTTTTATTATGGGTCAGACTGATCAGGATATAACTTTTGCGCAGATTTCACAGAAAAAGCAGGTTACAGTTCAGGCTTTTTATATGGATGAAACCGAGATTAGCAATAAAGAATACCGTCAGTTTGTGAACTGGGTTCGCGATTCAATTGCTATTTCCAATTATCTTCAGGATGATCAATATTATATTAAACCAAAGGGACAGGCAGATCCTAATGCTGCAGGTAAAAAATATATCAACTGGAAAAAAGTTGGAAATGGAAGTGCTATTTGGGGTGGAAAGAAAGGGAAAGGGGCATCAGCAAACGGTGCCAAATTGCAGGCTATGTATTATCAAGGAGATGATAAAGTCTTCGATAGGAATGAAGTTGATGTAAGAATGATCAAATATAATTTCGCCATTATGAAGTTAAGGGATGCGGCGAATAATAGAAATAATCTAACTTCAAAACGTTCTGATTTCATTCTCAGAGATACAGTAGGAGTTTATCCGGATACGTTAGTATGGTTATCTGACTTTGCTTATGCACAGAATGAGCCAATGGTTAAGGGGTATTTCTCGCATCCTGCTTATGCTAATTATCCTGTAGTTGGTGTAAATTGGCGTCAGGCACGTGCTTTTACAGTTTGGAGAACTCGTTTGAATGATGCCTATAAAGATAGTCGTCGCCTTCCAAAGAGAGCCGATTATGAACTCCCTACTGAGGCAGAGTTTGAATATGCTGCACGTGGCGGTAGGATAGGTACAACTTTCCCATGGGGAGGACCATATATAAGAAATGCAAAAGGGTGCTTAATGGCTAATTTTAAGCCCGGACGTGGTAATTATATTGATGATGGCGGACCAACCACTGTGAATGTAAAGGCCTATTATCCAAATGATTTTGGTTTATATAATATGGCGGGAAATGTTGCAGAATGGACTTCATCTGCATTTGACGAGTCAGCATCAACATTTACACATGATTTGAATCCATCATTTAGCTATGAAGCTAAATCAAATGATCCTGAAGTTTTGAAACGTAAAGTTGTTCGTGGTGGTTCATGGAAAGATATAGGCTACTTCCTTCAAAATTCAGCAAGTAGCTTTGAATACCAAGATACTTCAAAATCTTATATCGGGTTCCGTTGTATTACAAAATTCCAAGGTCGTGATATAAAAGACAAACTATAAACCTAAAATTATCCAATTTAAAATTAGAAAATAAAGTTATGGCTCAAAAGAAAAAATTTAAACTAGGTATCAATTCCTTAATCTCATGGGGTGCCTCCATTGTAATCGTTGGTTTGATGTTCAAGATTCTACATTGGAAGGGTGGTGAATATATGATTGCCGTAGGTTTAATTACAGAGGCTCTTTTGTTTTTTGGTTTGGGTTTTCTACCAGATGCTAAAGAACCAGACTGGACAAAGGTATATCCAGAGCTTAATGAAGAATTTAAAGGTGAAGTATCGCGCTCATCATCTGTTGGTTCAGCCTCTTCAACAGCGGCATTGGATAAAATGTTGAATGATGCTAAAATTGGTCCTGAACTTATTGAAAGTCTTGGGACAGGTTTGCGCACGTTCGGAGATAAAGTTTCAGCAATATCAGGTATTGCCGATACAGCAAGTGCTACAACTGAGCTTGCTGCAAAAGTTAAAACAGCATCCGGAAGTTTTGATTCTCTTAATCAGGCATTTGAAAAAGCAACTGTAAGTCTTAAGGAAATTTCAGAAACTAATATTGATTCAAAATCGTATCATGAGCAAGTAAATGCACTTGCTAAAAACATATCCGCTTTGAATGCAGTGTATGAATTGGAGTTACAAGATTCAAGTGCCCATTTAAAATCAATGAATAAATTCTATCAAAATCTTTCAATGACTATGCAAAATTTCAATGACTCAATGGAGGATTCTAAACAGTTTAAAGATGAAGTTGGCAAACTTGCTAAGAACTTATCTTCCCTAAATTCAGTTTATGGAAATATGTTGTCAGCAATGAATCAGCCTGTCAAATCATAATTGTTTGTGTAAATAATATAAGTTTAAAAATTTTAAATAAAATTACATGGCTGGAGGTAAAGAAACCCCAAGGCAGAAAATGATTGGAATACTTTACCTTGTTTTACTAGGTTTAGTAGCGCTGAATGTCAGCGACTCCATATTAGATGCCTTTAAAAATTTAACGAATAGCTTGAATGCTTCAACAGAAAATGTTCAAAGCGGCGTTGATGGCACCTATGCTTCATTTGAAGCCACTAAGCTTAAAAACGAGCCTGTTAGAGCACGGCCTATTTATGATAAAGCTAAATTAGCTAGTTCTTATAGCAAAGATCTTGAGGGATATGTAGTTGAACTGAAAAACCTTTTTGAAAAAGAAGGTGGTGGTTATAATAAGGAGACTGGAGATATCTCTAAAAGAGATAATCTGGACATATCACCGCGATTAATGATTAATGATAATCGCGCTTCAATTCTAAAGAAAAAAATTAATGATACTCGAGCGAAGTTACTTGGTCTTCTTGACCCAAAGGAACGTGAAAGTGTTAATTTTTCGTTAGAAGCTAAAGATCCTATAAAAACTTCTGGAGGGGTTAGCAAAAGCTGGGAGCAAGCAAATTTTGGTGATGGTATTCCTCTTACTGCAGCAATAACAGCATTAGCTAAAATTCAGGCTGATATAAAGAACGCAGAGTCTGAAATGGTGAAACGACTTCTTGGCAAAATGGATATTGCAATTGTTAATTTGGATCAATTCTCTGCCGTGGCTGTTGCGCCTACATCTTATTTGATTATGGGCCAGCCTTATACAGCTGAAGTATTCTTGACCGCATCAGATTCAAAATCTAGTCCAGACATTACAGTTGGAGGCTCTAGGCTTCAGATAAAAGATGGAAAGGGTACTTACACTGTTAGCACAAACAAGGAAGGTATTTTTAGCTGGTCTGGTATTGTTCGCGTGAAGCAAACTGATGGTACTATAAAATCTTATACTACTCCAGAACAAAAATATCAAGTATCTCGTCCTTCAGTGGTGGTTTCGCCAGATAAAATGAACGTATTTTATGTAGGAGTACCGAACCCTGTTTCTATTTCTGCACCTGGTATACCCAAAGAGAATTTATCTATTACAATAAACGGTGGCTCTATTTCTGGTTCTAATGGTAAGTATACAGTTAATGTTACTTCAGCAGGATCTGTTGCTAAAGTAAATGTATCTGCAAATATTGATGGTAAAGTTCAAAATATTGGTTCAAGTGATTTTCGTGTTAAGCGTATCCCTGATCCGAAAGCGAAATTTGCTGGTAAAACAGGTGGAAGCATTAGTTCTGTTATAATAAAAGGTCAAGCATCTATTTTTGCTATCCTCGATCAATTTGATTTTGATGCAAAATTTGATGTGACCAGATTTAGTTTGGTCATTGCCAGGCCACGTGCAGACGTTGTAGTGCTGCAAGCCACAGGTAATACCTTTAGCCCGCAAATGCGTGCTGCTATTGCCGCAGTGACTCCCGGAACCCGTGTAATTTTTGATGATATTGTTGCTGTGGGTCCTGATGGAACTCAAAGGCAGCTTGATCCAATGGCCTTTAAAGCAAATTAATTGGCATGAAAAAGATAATTTTTGCCTTGATTCTTATAGCCTGTACTTTGCGTCTGAGTGCACAAGCTCCGAATTTAACTAATAAAACTAAGCCTAAACCAGCTGAAAAGCCGGTTGATGGCTTTTATCAGAAGACCAATGTCCTGAATGCCAGAGTATCTCCCTATGCGGGTTTAAGAGCATCTGATGTGATGTTTAGTAAACGTGTTTGGAGGGAAATTGATCTTCGTGATAAGGTGAATATGAGCTTTGCATCTCCTAAATCTAGGTTAATTACTATTCTTACTGATGCGATTCAGGCGGGTGAGCTTACCGCATATGATGCAAGCAGTACAAAAAATGATGTAAATGGCGATGAGTTTTCTCTTGCTTTGAAACCAGAGGAAGCAATGGCAAGATTTGCCGATAGCGTATTGGTTCCTATTTTTGATAAAAATGGAAATCAGACCGGTACAGTAGTTACAGCTGGAGAATTCAATCCGGATAGTATTATTAAATTTCGTATTAAAGAAGATTGGATCTTTGATAAGCAGCGATCCGTATTTGAGCCAAGAATTGTAGGAATTGCACCCATGGTTAGAATTTCTGCAGCAGGTCAAGCATTTGATGAGCAGCCTGCTTTCTGGATCTATTTCCCAGAAGCCCGTAATCTTTTAGTTACCAAAGAGGTTGTTAATCGAAATAATGATGCAACTGGTCTGAGCTATGACGATGTATTTATTAAGCGTATATTTTCAAGTTATATAGTTAAAGAATCTAATCCTCAAGATCTTCGGATTAAAGATTACGCTATAGGAATTGAACGACTTTATGAATCGGAAAGGATTAAAAAAGCATTGATGGACTTTGAACATGACCTTTGGTCGTTCTAATCATACCATGAAAAATGTTAAAGAAGCCGGCAGAATTTATTTTTTGCTGGCTTTATTGTTTGAAGTAGTTTATAAGCGAAACTGCCTGAGTCTTGTTTAATATTTCAAGTAATTCTGCTTCTGTAGATTCCCGTATTTTTTTTACAGATTTGAAATGCCTTAATAGCTTCTCTGCAGTGGTTCTTCCAATACCGGGCACGCGTTCTAGTTCGGTCCCTAAAGTTGCCTTATTTCGTATTTTTCTGTGAAACGTAATACCAAAGCGGTGTGCTTCATCCCTAAGTTGTTGAATGATCTTTAAGGTTTCTGATTTTTTATCCAAATACAATGGGTATTGGTCTCCAGGATAATACAGCTCCTCTAGTCGTTTAGCAATTCCAATGATGGAAACCTCTTTCTCTATCCCCAATTTTTTCAGACTTTTTATTGCAGATGAAAGTTGTCCTTTTCCACCATCAATAATAATTAATTGCGGAAGTGTTTCTTTTTCATCCAGTATTCTACGGTATCTTCTGAATACAGCTTCCTCCATCGTTGCAAAATCATCAGGCCCTTCAACTGTTTGAACATTAAAGTGCCGGTAATCTTTCTTAGAAGGTTTGGCATCCTTAAAAACTACTATGGCTGATACGGGAAATTTTCCCTGGAAATTTGAATTGTCAAAACATTCGATATGTCTGGGTAACTGATTGAGGCGCAGGTCTTTCTTCATCTGCTCCAGTAAACGGTCGGTTCTTAATTCCGGATTTAACTTTTCGTACTGATCTAGTTTTTCGCGTTTAAAGAATAGTACATTCTTCTGAGATAGTTCCAGCAATTTTTTCTTCTCACCCAATTTCGGCACTATAAATTTGATTCCAGAATCGGGAAAATCCATTTCAAAGGGTACGATGATCTCTTTTGAATGGCTATCAAATCTAGTTCTAAATTCGGTAATGGCAATGCTTAAAAGTTCTTGGTCGGTTTCATCCAATCGTTTTTTCATCTCCAGGGTTTGGGTTTGAATAACGGTACCATTCATTACTTTCAGAAAGTTGACAAATGCATGTTTTTCATCTGTTGCGATGCTAAATACATCAACATCGGTAATGGATGAATTAACAATGGTTGATTTACTCTGGTAATGGGCCAGAAGATCATACTTAGACTTAAGTCTGTGTGACAGCTCAAAATTTAGCTCTGCAACTGAATCATCAAGTTGTTTTCTTAGTCTTTTGATTACTGCACCAGTCTTTCCATTTAGGATATCTTTTATTTCTGAAATACTTTGATCATAGTCCTCCTCTTTTTGAAAAGCCTGGCAAGGGCCCTTGCAATTACCTATCTGATATTCAAGGCATACCCTGAATTTACCCGCATTTATATTTGCAAGTGAAAGAGGCAAACTACATGTTCTTAAAGGATATATCTCTTTGATCATCCCAAGTATGGTATGCATCATGCCAACAGAAGCATAGGGGCCAAAATAGGTTGATCCGTCTCTTATGATTTTTCTGGTCCAGAATATACGTGGGAATTTTTCATTTTTTATGATGATCCAGGGATAGGTTTTATCATCCTTCAATAAGATATTATACCTTGGCTGATGTTTCTTTATCAGGCTATTTTCCAATAACCAGGCATCGATTTCTGTATCAACAATAGTAAAAGTGACTTTTTTAACTTTACTTACCAGTACTCTTGTCTTTGCATTGATCCGAAAATTATCTTTATTGAAATAGGAAGAAACCCTGTTCTTCAGATTTTTTGCCTTCCCAATGTAGATCAATTCTTCAGATTCAGACCAAAACTGATATACCCCAGGTTTTTGGGGTATATTTTTTAAGTCAGATCGGTAATCAAATTTTTTCATTAGGGGCTATGATCAGATAAGTGCCGGGCTTGTTTCTTAAAAGCCAAGTTTTTTATCCAGCTCAGATTCTCCGGCTTGTTGCTGTGTGTAGGCGCCACAGTCGATGGTAGTTGCGATGCCTCCCTTGGGTAGCGGAAAATCACCTTTGGTATATTTTAACTTAGGATCTGCATAAACCTTTTGCATGTAGAGCGCAAATATTGGAAGTGCAGTATTTGCGCCTTCTCCAAAATTTGTTGAACTAAAATGGATCGCTCTATCTTCTGCACCTGTCCATACTCCGGTTACAAGTTCAGGAGTAATTCCCATAAACCAGCCATCTGAATTATTTTGTGTAGTTCCAGTTTTTCCACCAATTGGGTTTGTTAGTTTGTATTTCCATCCTAGTCTTACTCCAGTTCCTTCTTTAACAACAGCTTGAAGCATATCCGTCATTACATAGGCGGTTTGTTCATCTAGTACAACTTTAACCTTTGGTCTACGTTCGTAAATAAGGTTTCCGTTCTTGTCCTCAATTCGCAAAAGATAGATTGGCTCTGTCCAAACTCCGTGGTTTACGAACACAGAGTAGGCTCCAACCATGTCATATACCGAAGCATCAAATGAACCCAGACAAATTGATGGGACTGCCGGAACATCGCTTGTTATTCCCATGTTCTTTGTAAGAGTTGCAACTGCAGTTTGCCCTACTTGTTTCATCATGTAGGCCGTTACATAGTTTTGAGAATTTGCCAGTGCCTTTTTCAGAGTGAGGTTGCCAGGTATTGGATTGTATGCTTTTGGAGTCCAGGAGGTGCCATCGCCTGCATCTATACTTACAGGTTCATTTGCTACGGTATAGCAAGGCGAAAAACCTCCATTACCAATTGCAACGGCATAGGTAAAAGGCTTTGCAGTAGAACCAACTTGCCTCGTCCCCATTTTTACCTGATCATACTTGAAATGGGTGAAGTTAGTTCCCCCTACCCAAGCCCGAATATAGCCGGTTTGAGGCTCCATTGACATAACGGCATTTCGGAGCATCAGTTTATAGTATTTGATAGAATCGAGTGGCCGCATGAGGGTGTCTATTTCTCCTCGCCAGCTGAAAACACTCATGCGAGTTGGTATCCTGAAATTTTGCAGGATTTCCTCTTCCGTTTTTCCTTCTGCTTTTAATTGCTGATATCTGTCTGAGCGGCGCATTCCCTGATCGATAAGACTCTTGGCCTCTTTGAAATTAAAGGGGTCGCGACCATTCCATGAGTTGTTGAACTGTACCTGTAGTATTTTAAGATATTCCTGCTGCGCTTGTTCAGCATAATTCTGCATATGTGAATTCAAGGTGGTGTAAATCTTTAAACCGTCTCTATCAAGATCATATGGTGTACCATCAGCTTTGTAAATAGAATTTTCTTCGAGGGTTAGCTGAATATCTTTCTTTAATACAGCCCTGAAGTAAGGTGCTGAACCTTCGTTATGATCTGAAGGATTAAATACAAGTTTTAAGGGTATTGTTTTCAGGCGTTCTTCTTCAGTATCACTTATGTAATTTGCCTTACTCATATTTTCTATCACTGTATTTCTTCGTAGAAATGCTCTTTCAGGGTTGCGATATGGGTTATACAGTGAAGGCCCTTTTAGCATTCCGATCAAAATTGCTGCCTGTTCAGGCTCAAGCTTGTCGGGAGTAGTACTGAAATATGTTCTAGCGGCAGATTTGATTCCAAATGTATTGTATGACCCAAAATCTACAGTATTAAGATACATTGTAATAATTTCTTCCTTAGTATACTGACGCTCAAGTTTAACCGCAACTATAAGTTCCTGAGATTTTTGAACAAGCCGTTTGATGAAATTTTTTGAACGACCTTCTTTAGAAAATAGATTTAAGGCAAGTTGCTGTGTAATGGTGCTTGCCCCTTGCCTTTTTCCTAACAGGTTATAGAATATGACAGTGAAGGTTCGTTTAAAATCAATTCCTGAATGGTTGTAAAAACGGATGTCTTCTGTTGCAATTAACGCATTTATAACATTGGGTGAAATTTCATCATAACGTACATTGGAACGGTTTTGTACATAATAAGTCCCTAATACGACATTGTCATCTGAAATTACCTCTGATGCCTGATTGCTTTTGGGATTTTCCAATGCCCTCAGGTCAGGTAGCCTACCAAAAAGACCAAGTCCGATGCTGAAGATCAGGATTGCTCCAAACGCAATAACTCCAATGATCCACTTCCAAAACCGGATGGTATATTGATTTAATTCAAGCTGCGTTAATTGCGTACTCATAAATTTTTATTGTTAATAGTTCTTTTTATAAAATTCAACATAACGGTCAAGTGTTTGTACATCACTGATCTTATCTAAATTCTGTTTGTTTATAAAAAAGGTACTGTATTTAGTAGCAGGTATTTTCATAATATCCCTAATCAGGTAATTGATTTGATTAAAGTAATTTTTTGTAGCCTCCAAACCTGTAAGCGGGCCAACAAATATCAGTTGATTTCGGTTAACAATAGATTTTAATTGATGTTTAATAACCGTGCCGGGTAAATTCACCCTATTAAATTGCCCGATACCAAAACGTGATGAACTTAAATTAACCGAGGGATCAGAAACATTGACAACAAAATAGTAGTCGGCAGATTTTTCAAGGTCAAAAAACTCAATTACTTCTGGAACCTCAGGCTTTATTCCTTCCTTTTTTGCCTCAGAGCCTACTGTTTTTTCAGGCAGAGCTGGTATATTAGTTGTGCTTGGTGCAGATTTCTGTTCCGTATCTTGCTTTCCAACTATAACTTGATCTGCAACCGGTTCTTCAATAAACGAATTTCCCTTTGAATCATTATCAAGTAAAGCAAAAACACGGTTTGACATGCTAGTTCTATTCGAATCAATAAATGCCAGATGCAGCTTTACTAGGGGTACGATAAGCTGATCATCAGGGTTGGACTCTACTATATTTTTAAATGCAATTTCAAGCCGATCAAGTTTTTGTAAGTGGCCGAGTGCAAGTGATTCTAAATAAGCTAACTGAGTGGATAGTTTTTTAACACCTGCCTGCACTTTTTGCTGTTCAACCCTTTTCAATACATCATCATAATTCTTGCTTATATATAGATTATATACTTCATTATAAAAGCGATTGAAAGTGAGCTCCTGTTCGTCAGCTTTCTGACTATATTCAGGATCAAGAATAATTTTTGCAAATGGAGATTCAGGATATTTATTCAGAAGTATATTTTTGTATTCATCAGATCGTTTTGGATTTACATAGCGATATAGTCTGTACAAATTATAATATACAGCTAATTGATTTGAATTTTCTGGGAATCGTTTAAGCAATTGCTCATATGTTTTTACTGCTTCTGCAGTATCTGTAGATACTTCACGATAATAGTTGGCGATATCATACATCGCAGAAGAGATTTTTTGATCGGATGCTAATTTCATCTCTTTATTAAGCGGTATAGATTCAGTTAATGTTTTTTTCAATGAGTCTAGATTCACTGCATTTTCTGCAATTTTTGATTGTTGAAAAGGATCTTTATCTGGCGTTTGAAGCGGGCTTGCCCCATTAGAGATATCATTCGCAGTTTTCTGACTTCTTCTCCAATTATCTTCTAATTTTCGAGTACCCCATCTCTTTTTAAAATCTGAAAGGCCCTGATTTAAGGCAATAGAATTATTGAAATAAAATTTACTGTCTCCACTTGTACTACTAATTTGATTGTTAGAAGATCCACCTGATTGTTTGTTCGCTATTCTTGTCTGCATTTTCAGCGCTTCAAGCTTGACTAGAGAATTAACTTTGATAGTTCTGTCAGATTCAGGCAATGCAGCAAGCATTTGCAAGGTGTCTTCACGGGCAATAATAGATAAACGATCGGCAAGAATTTCAAGGTTATCTGCTTTCTTTTTTATCAATGCATAGTCCGGGTAAATGGGCGGAAGTGCTATCAGTGTGCTATCGTAATAAGCTTTTGATTTAACATAATCGGTTTGATTAAAATAGAGCTCTGCTAGCTTAAGGTAGGCCAGCCCTTTTTGGGTGACATTTTTAGTACTTTTTGATATTGACTTATTGTAATTTTCAATTGCTTTGTCAATATTGTTGGCATCGGCATAACTATTAGCAATCTGGAAAAAGATCTGATCAGTAAAATCTCGGTTTTTATCATCTTTAAGCATTGCAGCTATCTGCCTGGTGAGGCCGCTAGCATCACCAATTAACTTATTTTTCAGATTGATTGAACTGAGTTTTGCATTAAAGGCCATGTCGAAAGGGGCATTGCTTTTTAAAACCCTGGTATAATTTAAATAGGAATCGTTTTGCAGGCCATTAATTTCCTGAAGCTGGGCAATTAGGTAGGTCCAGCGTATTTTACGCTGTTTGTTTACTGCTGATTTTATGGCCTTTTCAAGTAGAGTGATAGCTTGAGCATCCTCTTTTGCATAAATATGAAGCTGTGCCCTGCTTGCATAAATATCTGATACTGATTTTTTTTCTGAGCGAATATATCTAAGAGCTGAATCAATCGATGCTTCAGCTTCTTCTAACCTGTTGGATGCTATAAGAGATCTTGTTTTCCATGCAAGTGATGCCTGTTTGATCTCTTTTTCTTTAGGATAGTTTAAGTAAACATAATTAAAGTATTCAACGGCATTGTAAAAGTTGGATTTCAGATGATTGGCTTTCCCAATTAAAAAATAAGCATTATCTACATATTTGCTTAATGATTTCTGATTTGCGATGGTATTAGCCTTTAGTATTGCATCATCCAGTTTTTTAAATTCAGATTGAGAAATACTTTCATTCGGCTCCTTATAGACTGGTATTACACGGTCGTAGTTGTCTGAATAAGCTAGTTGTATATTTCGTTCGCTTTCATTGATTAGTTCTTTAGCGTTGTACAAAATATTATAATGAGCGGTTAGGTTCTGCATACCGCGACTGGCCACAGTTTCTTTTTGTGAATTACAGGAGGATAAGCAGAGCCAAAAAGTGCAGCTTAAAAATAAATAACGAACGATAACTTGACTAGTTGATCTCAAATTAATCAGGCTTGAATTAGTATAACAGAATCCTTGCAAAGATATTTTATCAGAATGGATTTGTTGGGATAAATATAAACTCTTTCCGTATAAAAACATGCTTCATTTTGGCACCTAATTATTAAAAGCTAGAAGTATTTAAATACAAAAAATTGCAAAATACAGGACAATATTCCTGTACATATATTTAATTAAACCATTTAAGGCTTAAATTTTATAATTTTGTACAAAGAATATTCAAAAATGGGGATTGAAGATAATAAGTCAAATTTTAACGATGATAAAGACTCTGGAGGGCAGGCATATGGTACTTATGCTAAGTACACAGGTATGGCATTTCAAATGATGGCTATTATCGGAGGATCTGCATTTATTGGATATAATATAGATCAATGGTTTGACCATAAAGTTCAATGGGTAACTGCAATTACCTGTGTTTTTGGGGTTTGCCTTTCAATTTACCAAATCATTAAACAACTTAAGGCATGAGCATTCTTCGCTTTATAATTTATTTCATTCTTTTTATATTTTTTTTAGCTATTCCTCCCTTGGTGGCCCAATATTATTTTCCGATTCAAGGACTAATTATTCCAAGATTCTGGCTTTTGTTCTGGGTATTTTCTATCCTAACGTTAAGCATCTATTTAGTTACTTTTTGGAGAATGAGCATCAGCATTCATGCTTCGGGCCAGGCTCTGCTTGGTAGTATTACTATTAAGTTGCTCATTTGCACGCTCATAGCTTTTCTTTACATCAGCGAAAACACGGTAGATCCAACAAAATTTATCATCAATTTTTTTTATTTATATTTCTTTCATACAGTGTTTGAAATATATTGTTTGTTGTGTAACTTGCACAACCCAAAATTTAAGTAAATTCCTTATAATAAATGGATTTGAGCCATATTTTCAATTCAAAAAAAATCTTAAGAGCATCGTTTTATGCGGTATTATTTTCGTTATTTAGTTTTTCTGCTAATTCTCAGGAGCATGCAGCAGCAGATACTGCACATGAACCAGCTACTGCAGAACATGGCGAGGTAGCAGAAAAAGATGAAGATATTTCTCAAATGATTCTTCATCATATTGCTGATTCACACGAATGGCATTTTTTCGGAAATGTTTCTATTCCATTGCCAGTTATTCTTTTGACCGATAAAGGATTGGTAACCTTTCTTTCAAATAAATTTGGCCATAATGACCATGGCACTGAAATTATTGATGCAGCTGGCACTCAACTTGTTAATTATCATGGCAAGTTCTACTATCCTTCTAAAGTAAAGAGTGCTGATGGTACATACATCTCGCATGATGGTAAAGGGGAGCTATTGAATGGAAAACCATTGGATGTTTCAATGACCAAGAATGTAGTTTCCTTATTGATTTCTGCGATTGTCCTTTTAATCGTCTTTATTGGCATTGCTAATTCATATAAAAAGCGTGAAGGTAAAGCTCCAAAAGGCTTACAATCGATACTTGAGCCAGTTATATTGTTTGTTCGTGACGACATTGCCAAGCCGCAATTGGGCCATAAGTATACAGGTTTTATGCCTTACCTTTTAACAATATTTTTCTTCGTTTGGTTAAACAATCTGATGGGATTAGTTCCTTTCTTTCCGGGTGGTGCAAATCTTTCCGGGAATATTGCAGTTACTATGATGCTGGCACTCTGCACATTTGTTTTAACAACCTTTAATGGAAATAAGAATTATTGGGGACACGTATTTACACCGCATGTTCCATGGTGGTTATATCCATTAATTATTCCTGTCGAGATTATTGGTTTGTTTACTAAACCCATTGCCTTGATGATTCGTTTGTTTGCAAATATTACAGCTGGTCATATATTGGTTTTAAGTTTAATTTCTTTAATTTTTATATTAAAATCAGTATTTGTCGCAGGAGTTGCTATACCATTTGTATTGTTTATTAGCGTCATTGAACTAGTTGTTGGCTTTATTCAAGCATTTATTTTTACTATTTTATCGGCATTGTTTATTAGCATGGCTATTGAAGAAAAGCACGCCGAGCATTAATTGAATTTATTTTTGTTTTATATATATATTTTAAAAATCAGATTATGATCGTAGGAAGTATCGCAGGTATCGGAGCTGGATTAGCAGCTATCGGTGCAGGAATTGGAATTGGAAACATTGGTGGCAAAGCATTAGAAGGAATGGCTCGTCAACCAGAAGCAGCATCCCAAATTCAGACTACCATGTTAATTGCGGCTGCATTCGTAGAAGCAGTAGCTTTGTTTGCTGAAGTTATCGCGTTCTTAGGAACAGGGCAAGTAAACTAAAAAAATAAGGCTTGTGCGATTGGCACCGGCCTTATTTTATTATTTTGAATGATTTATTAAATAATATAACAAATGATATTACTGGCATTAAATCCATTAGTTTCTCCGGATCCGGGCTTGTTCATCTGGTCAACAGTTACTTTTTTAATCCTGTTTTTCCTGTTAAGCAAGTTTGCCTGGAAGCCAATAGTTAAAGCTCTTGATGAGCGTGAGCGTTCAATCGAAGATGCTTTATCAAAGGCAGAAATGGCAAAAGCAGAGATGGCTAAGCTGATCAGCGAGAATGAAGATCTTTTAAAGGAAGCCCGTTTAGAGCGCGACAGCATTTTAAAGGAAGCAAAAGAGATCAAAGATCAGATCGTTAATGATGCAAAAGATTTGGCTAAATCTGAAGGAGCTAAGCTGATCGAAAAAGCAAAAATTGAGATCACTAATCAAAAGCTTGCTGCAATGGCAGAAATTAAAAATCAGGTTTCCAGCTTATCTATTGAGATCGCTGAAAAAGTTTTGCGTAAGCAATTCGAAGATCAGGGAAAACAGCAGGCGCTTGTTAATGACCTGTTAAAAGAAGTAAAACTTAATTAAGTTGACAGTTGACAGTTGACAGTTTGAAGGAAGAAATTCAAATAACTAGCAACTAACAACTAACAACCAACAAAAATATGTCAGAAATACAAGTTGCATCGCGTTACGCAAAAGCTTTAATTGATCTCGCGGCTGAACAAAATAGTGTTGAGCCAGTTAAGAAAGATATTGAGCTGTTTCTCGATACCTGCAGGGTTAATACACAGTTACAGGCAATTCTTAAGAATCCGATCATTAGTCTTGATAAAAAGGCGAATATCTTGGATGGTTTATTTGGTGATAAACTAAATAAAATGATCCTATCATTCTTTAAAATTGTGGTTAGGAAAGGACGATCCCAAGTTTTATATGCTACAGGAAAGGAATTTATCAATCAGTATAATATTTTAAAGAACGTTGTAAAGGCAACAGTAACATCTGCTTCTCCTTTAAGTCCGGATAATATTGCCCAGATCGAAGAAGTAGTTAAACAAGCAACTAAGGGTGAGGTTATTTTAACTGCCCAGGTTGATCCTGATCTGATCGGTGGGTTTATCCTGAAGGTTGGCGATAAACAGTTTGATACAAGTTTATCTAGCAAGCTGAATAAACTTAAAAAAGAATTTCAACAAAATTAATGACCCCAAAACCTGAAAAGGAATTGATTGCTTCCAATAGGGGTGGAGGCGTAAGATTTACAATATAAAACTCAAAAAATACTACTATGGTAGAGGTAAGACCAGATGAAGTTTCGGCGATTTTAAGACAACAACTGTCAGGCTTTAAATCTGAGGCCGAGCTCGAAGAGGTTGGTACTGTGTTACAAGTGGGTGATGGTATTGCCCGCGTATACGGTTTAACAAAAGTTCAATCAGGTGAGCTGGTTGAATTTGAAAACGGTTTGCAAGGTATCGTATTGAACCTTGAAGAAGACAACGTGGGTGTCGTGTTATTAGGTGCTTTTGATGAGATCAAAGAAGGTGCTACAGTAAAACGTACCAATAAGATCGCTTCCATCAAAGTTGGTGAAGGTATGCTAGGCCGTGTAGTTAATACATTAGGTCAGCCGATTGATGGTAAAGGTCCTATTGCCGGTGAAACTTATGAAATGCCATTGGAGCGTAAGGCGCCGGGTGTTATCTATCGCCAGCCAGTTACAGAGCCATTACAAACAGGTATCAAGGCAATTGATGCAATGATCCCTATTGGTCGCGGGCAACGTGAGCTTGTGATTGGTGATCGTCAAACCGGAAAAACTGCGGTTTGTATTGATACCATCATCAACCAAAAAGAATTTTATGAAGCAGGTAAGCCTGTATTCTGTATATATGTTGCTATTGGTCAGAAAAACTCTACTGTTGCACAAATATTAAAAGTATTAGAAGAGAATGGTGCTCTTCCTTACACAGTGATCGTTGCGGCATCTGCTGCTGATCCTGCTCCAATGCAGTTTTATGCTCCATTTGCTGGCGCTGCAATTGGTGAGTTCTTCCGTGATACGGGTAGACCGGCATTGATTGTTTATGATGATCTTTCTAAGCAGGCAGTTTCTTATCGTGAGGTGTCTTTATTGTTACGTCGTCCTCCAGGTCGTGAGGCTTATCCAGGTGATGTATTTTACCTTCACAGTCGTTTATTAGAACGTGCTGCAAAGATTAATCAGAATGATTCCATTGCGCAGTCAATGAACGATCTTCCTGAATCTATCAGACATATAGTAAAAGGTGGCGGTTCTTTAACAGCATTGCCAATTATTGAAACTCAGGCTGGTGATGTTTCAGCATATATTCCTACCAACGTGATCTCGATCACTGACGGTCAGATCTTCCTGGAGTCTAATTTATTCAACGCAGGTGTTCGTCCGGCTATTAACGTAGGTATTTCGGTATCTCGTGTAGGTGGTAACGCACAAATCAAGTCGATGAAAAAAGTTGCAGGTACCTTGAAGCTTGACCAGGCTCAGTATCGTGAATTGGAGGCTTTCTCTAAATTTGGATCTGATCTTGACGCAGCAACAAAATCTGTACTTGATAAAGGTGCCCGTAACGTTGAATTGTTAAAGCAAGCACAGTTTTCGCCTGAGACAGTTGAAAAGCAGGTTGCAATTCTATACGTTGGAACTAAAAACCTAATGAGAAATGTACCTGTAAACAAGGTTAAAGCATTTGAATTTGAGTTTATCCAGCAATTAGATCAGCGTTATCCTGAAGTACTACAGGGGCTAAAAGCGGGTAAATTGGATGATACCATTACAACAGCTCTGGAAACAGTAGCTAAGGAGTTGGGTGATAAATATTAATTGAGATATCAGACATTAGATTTGAGAATTGAGATAAGACATTGGTCTTATATCTCATACCTCACATCTTGCATCTAATAACAATGGCTAATTTAAAAGAAGTAAGAAATCGTATAGCATCAGTCAGTTCAACTCAGCAGATTACCAAGGCCATGAAAATGGTTTCTGCCGCAAAGTTGAAAAGAGCTACCAGTGCAATTGTTCAGTTACGTCCTTATGCGAATAAGATGAGAGATATCTTGTCGAATTTATCTGCAAGTATGGATGGATCTAACTCTCCTTTTACTCAGGAACGCGAGCCAAATAAAGTATTGATCATTGCCGTTTCTTCAAATCGGGGTCTTGCAGGCGCATTCAACATGAATGTGATTAAGACTACAAATAATCTGATCGCCGAGAAGTACTCTGAACAATACCGTAAAGGGGATGTTCAGATTGTAGCTATTGGTAAGAAGGTTCAGGATTTTTATGAGAAGCGTAAATACAATGTGATAGGGAATAACAATGAACTATACGCCAATCTGAGCTTCGAAAATACTTCGAAAATTACCGAAACTGTTATGGCTGGTTTTGCTAAGGGTGAGTATGACAGGGTTGAACTGGTATATAATCAATTTAGAAATGCTGCTGTTCAGATCCTCACTACAGAACAACTATTGCCAGTGCCAAAGTCAGATAATTTGAATGTGAGCAATACGCAAACTGATTATATTTTGGAGCCGTCACAGGAGGAGATCGTTGAACAACTGATCCCTAAATCTATCAAAACTCAGGTATTTAAGGCAGTTTTAGACTCACATGCTTCAGAGCATGGCGCTCGTATGACTGCTATGGATAAAGCAACTGAAAATGCAGGTGATCTGTTGAAAGCTCTTAAACTTTCATACAACCAGGCAAGACAGGCTGCAATTACAACCGAGCTTACTGAGATTGTGAGTGGTGCGGCAGCATTGTCTAACGGATAATTAATTTTGAACTGAAAATTAGATTTGTAAATTTATACCTTCTCAATAAACGGAAATGGAAGATTCATTAAATAAAAATAACGCAACTGCTGAAGCTAATAATCCGGCTCATTACGGTACTATTATTGTAGGAATAGTAATTGGTTTGATTGGTATATTCCTACGTTTCACAGGTTCATGGCCTATGATCAGTATTGTATCCAATGTTTTATGGGTATTAGGAGCAGTAATCTGCCTCAGAGCAGTGGTTAGAATATTGAAATAAGTAATTTAGTATATGAATGAAGGCTCATATCCATAATGGTTATGGGCCTTTTTTTAGAATTTCATTTTTTTTCGATAAGTTTTTGAAGCTTTTGATCTGTCTGCAATTTCCTTAATGCGGCTTCGTAAGCTAGCCAATAGATTTCCTCAGTTTTTGACACATCAAACACACTAGTTGCACCCATGCCATGAGGTTCAATTATTACATCGCAATATTCTGCTTTTACGGCCATATCTGAATTGATAGACATAATTATCGATCGTTCAATGAGGCTACGATAGCTTTCAATGTTATCAGTATCAGGAAGATGGTTACAAGATGATCCGATAATAAAGTCGCAATCCGACCTGAGTGGTTCTATTGGAAAATTATTTAAGATACCCCCATCGATATAAATTTTCCCTTCAATTTCAATCGGTTTAAAAAACACAGGTATGGCACTAGAAGCTAAAATGGGATTAATTAGTTCGCCAGAACTGAAGTACTTCACTTTACATTCATTGAAATTGGTAGCGGTAATAATCATGGGTATTTTTAGGCCCTCAAATGAATTATGAGGGATATATTCCAGAAGAAGAGTCCTGATTTTATCTAATGACATGAGCCCTTTAGCTCTGAAAGCTGGTCTGATATACTTATAAAGGTGGGTCTTCATAAAAACCTTAAGAATTTCGGCAGGTTCAATTCCTTGTGCAAATAATGCACCCACTATTGAACCAGCGCTCGTTCCGCTAATTCTGTTGAATTTGATTCCGGCCTCAGATAGAGCCTGTAAAACACCTAAATGGGCAATTCCACGGATACCTCCGCCAGATAATACTAGTCCGATTTTCATACGTATTGATTACAGGCTTGTGTGATAATAAGATTAATTCCTTGGTTTATATTTGGAATCTGTCAATATTTTTTGCGAGTCTTTTTCAAGCATCAATTCTTGAAGACTAACTTCTGGATTTTTATCCATGTATTTCCTGACGATCTGCCACCCGGTCCAAATGCCTAATTTAGGAGCAGATGACGAATTTTCGCCTACTCCAGGTGTGAAAGGGGCTTCAGCTAGATATTTCTGAATCTTCATGTAATCTGATTCAAACAAAAGTTCGTTCTGTAGCAAATATGCCCAAATGCTAGCTTCATTATCGCTGCACCAATCCAACTGTTCCTTGGTATATCCGATCTTCAGGGAGTCATTCGTTTCAGGCATTAATGCATCCATCAGATAAAGGATTTTGCCATTATAGATCATTTTAGATAATAGATTTCGGTCGCTGTCCTGATCCGGAAACATCTCTTCACGGATAAAAGATTCAATGACCCTCGGACTAATATTCTGAGGGTTGAATCTTCTGGCAATATAAGCAGGTATACTTTGCCTCAATGCAGGGTAGAAGCGTGATCCGCTTTCTCCCAGAAACATGTCAAGCCCTATTCCAATATAGTCGTTGCCAATTGGAGTTTGTACCGCAAATCCAGATAAGAAACTGATCAATCGCGGTAATTTTTGCTTTGGATAATAGTATCGAATGTATTTAAATGCCCTATTGATTTCTTCTTCCTGCTGTTTGAGGTTAGGAAAGGTTTTATCGACAGTCGATTTAAGTTCCAAGTAGTCTTTATTTTGAAATATTGACCTTAGATTAGTGTAATAAACAGTGTCAGTTACCTGACCTGCACTGATTATTTTTTCCATGTAGTCATCAAAGAACCAGCTATATTTTTTTCTCAGAGCAGGAATTTTTTCTGAAATTTCATCAGGTTTAAGGCTGCCAAGTTCCTGATCAAATCGTTCAATCTTCATATTCAGCTTGATATTGCTGATATCTGGAGCCTTTTTGTCATTACAAGAAAGGAAGATCAGGCATATCAAAAAAAACAGGTAAATTTGCTTGGGTCTCATATTACAGTATTAGCTGCTAAATTATGAAAATGCTTAGTAAATTATGTATTAAGCTTCTAAATAGGTAATTGAGCCTTTGATGATAAAGAATTAGAGAATGAAAATAGCCCTTGCGCAACTAAATTACATTATTGGTGATTTTGATTACAATACAAACAAGATAATTGATGCTATTCAGTCTGCAAAACTGCAGGGTGCCGATCTGGTTGTGTTTGCCGAATTGTCTGTTTGCGGCTATTCGCCACGTGATTTTCTGGAATTTTCTGAGTTTATCGATCGGTGTGAAGCATCCGCACAAAAGATTGCGGCCGCATGTAAAGGTATTGCCTGTATTATTGGTCTACCAACAAAGAATCCAACTATTAAGGGTAAGGATCTCTATAACTCGGCTTATTTTATTGAGGATACTCAAATAAAATCTACTGTCAATAAAGCATTACTTCCTAATTATGATGTTTTTGATGAGTATCGCTATTTTGAGCCGGCAGTAAATTTTGCTTGTATTGAGTTTATGGGTCATCGGATAGCACTAACCATCTGCGAGGATATGTGGAATATCAATGATAATCCGATGTATGTTATTTCGCCAATGGATATGCTAATCAATGAGAATCCCGATCTGATGATCAATATTGCAGCATCTCCTTTTGCGTATAATCATGATGAAGAAAGGGTACAGATATTGGGAGATAATTGCAGAAACTATCGGCTACCACTCTTATATGTTAATCAGGTTGGAGCTCAAACCGAAATTATTTTTGATGGGGGTTCGTTGGTCTTTGATCAGGATGGTTCTTTGCTTGATGAGTTTCCTTATTTCTCTGAAAGCCTTAAAATTTATTCGTTTGAAAACGGAAAAATCATTGGCCATAAACCAATAGTTCATGATCCTCAAAACGACATTCAGCAAATACATGATGCATTGATTCTTGGGATTAGGGATTATTTTAAAAAATCAGGATTCAGCAAGGCCATTCTAGGGCTATCAGGAGGCATTGACTCTGCACTCGTTTGTGCACTTGCTGCCGAAGCACTGGGTCCTGATAATGTGATGGCAGTATTGATGCCTTCAGAATACTCAAGTGATCATTCCATTCAGGATGCATTGGATCTGGTAAATAATTTGGGATGTAAACATGAAATAATACCAATCAAAGAGGCCGCCGCCGCGTTCGGTAATATGATGAAACCTGCCTTTAAGAATCTTCCTTTTAATGTGGCAGAGGAGAATATTCAGTCTAGGAGCAGAGCGATTATTGTGATGGCGATGTCAAATAAGTTTGGTTATATACTTCTCAATACATCTAATAAAAGTGAGTGTGCTGTTGGATATGGCACCTTATACGGTGATATGGCGGGTGCCATTGCCGTGCTTGGCGATGTATATAAAACACAGGTTTACAAACTTGCTCATTACCTTAACCGGGAGAGGAAAATTATTCCCGAGAACAGCATTGTTAAACCTCCCTCTGCAGAGCTTCGCCCAGGACAGAAAGATTCTGATTCCTTGCCAGAATATGATATTCTTGATGGGGTATTGTATCAGTACATTGAACTTAAAAAGAGCTCTGCAGAACTAATTGCAATGGGATATGAAGAAGCTTTAGTAAAACGGATTTTGCGTATGGTTAATGTTGCCGAATTCAAACGAAATCAAGCACCGCCAATTTTAAGGGTATCTCCAAAGGCCTTCGGAATTGGCAGAAGGATGCCTATTGTGGGGAAATATTTGAGTTAGCAGGTATCTGTTGTCAGTTGTCAGTTGTCTGTGGTCACCCGATAGCTATCGGGTTATCTGTTAACACATAACTTGTAATATTAGTTTTATTGCATTAAAACTCTTTCTGATTTTACTATTAAATAGTAATTTGAAGCTTAATCCAATCTCCAATCTCAATACTCAATACTCTCTACTCAATACTATTTAAATTGCTTTATACTACTTCATTTCTAATGATTGCTCTTCTCTACTTTTTGCTTTTTACTTTCAGCTTTCAGCTTTCAGCTTTTACCTTTCAGCTTTTACCTTTTTGCTTTCAGCTTTTACCTTTTTGCTTTCAGCTTTCCCCTTTCAGCTTTCCCCTTATAACTTATTACCTATAACTTATTACTTATACTTAAAAATCCCTATTATAAGAAATAATGCAAACAGAGCACTTCCTATAGCTCCGGCTTTTGCGATATAATCACCATGTTTTACATAGAATGTAATTTGCTCATTCAGATTAATATCTTGCTTTAAAACTCCTGGCATCCACCATTTTGTGCGTTGTATAATGGTACCGCGCTGATCAATAAAAGCTGATATTCCTGTATTGGCAGAGCGCGCTACCCACCTTCTTGTTTCAATTGCTCTAAGTTTGGCATATTGCAAATGCTGGTCTTTACCCGAGGTATTACCCCACCAGCCATCATTGGTAATAATTGCGATGAACTGTGCATCTTTCTTAATGTAATCAGCAACATATTCTCCCCAGATAGATTCATAACAAATTACAGGGGCTGATCCAATTCCACTCTGTGAATAGAATACAGATGGTTCACTCTGTTTACCATAGCTTCCCGATGATCCACCGAAAGCAGCGAATGCAGGCTTTAAAAATGCCATTGAATTTGAGAATGGAGTTTGTTCTACTCCAGGAACGAGTTTCGATTTATGATAGAATTGTAGTTTTGCAGAATTTTCAATAAACACAGCGGCATTGAAAACATCATAATAGATATTTGATCTGCTGTCATATCTAGCAGTTTCTGTCATTGCTGTATCGTAAACGGCAAAACTTTCTATTCCTGTAAGCAAGTTTCCGTTTTTATAATTCTTTAAAAATTCCTGTATTTGGATAAAATTCTCATCTCCTCTAAAACTTCTTTCTTCTGTACCTCTTGAAATGGCAGTCTCAGGCCATACAAAAAATTCGGTATTGGTCTGACCTATTGATTCTGACAGCTTGATCAGTTTTGCAACCTGATCTGAAGCGGCTAATTTTCCGAATTTATCATAAGGATCAATATTGGGCTGAACCACAACAATATTTGCAGGATTTATCTTCTCCTCATAATTAATATAGATAAGGACGGAGCTAAATATGGGAATCAATATCAAAGATGCCGTGAAAGTCTGAAGTTTGATTTGCTTTGCTTTCGGTGCCTTGCTTTTTATAGCAAGCATGGTTTCAAAAACAAGAATATTGGATAATAAGATCCATAATGTGCCACCATATACACCTGTATATTCATACCATTGAATCAGGTAATGCGATTCTGCAAACCCATTACCAAGATTCATCCATGGGAAAGATAGGTCCCATGTTTGATGCAGGTATTCATACCCTATCCAGAAGCAGATCAGTCCGGCATAACTCCAGATCCTGCTTGTTATTAGTCTCAGGCGGTAGTAAAGCCAGAAGGCAAGAGTCATGAGTACTGCGCCCAGGCAAAAAGGGATCTGTGCAATAATAATTGCCAACCATGCAGGCATTACTGCATTTAGGGAGTTGAAAACCCAATATATACAGGCAGTATTCCAGATAAAAAAGCAAATTATGGCAATTCTCCAGATCAGTCGGCCTTTCTTTTTTTCTTCTGATTGAATGATGTTTTCTGCAGCCTGAAGTAGTGGCACCAATGCTACAATTAGAATAATGGCAGTGAATGGGATTGGTGGCCATGCCAGCCATAGCAGAAATGCACTGAGTAATGCGAGCTGGTAATTCTTTTTCATTTATAATTGAGATAAAATATCTGCTTTTTTACGTTCGTATTCTTCCTGACTAATGAGTTGCTTTTCAAATAGAATTTTCAATTTTTTCAATTTCTGAGTAAGTTCATCTTCCATATCTGTGCTTATTAATGGGGTATTTTCTTCCTTAATTTCAATGTAAGAGTCATAATCTTCATCCAAATTCTTATTTTCTGCTGCAGTTTTTGGTCCTGAAGGTATTAATTTATGCTTTTCAATCTGCTCATTGCAGAATTGAAACAGTTTTCTAGCCTGAACTTTGGGTATGTAATCAATGCTTGTATTTTCACCTTTTTTAGGGATAATGACAATTTTTGAGCTAAAAAATGCTTCTTTAAAAAATACTTCTTTGACTTCCGCCCAGGTAAATATGATATAATTGGTTGTAAGTCCAAGGTTTTCAGGAATAAAGCATACGATCCTTTTATTGGTTACCGCAATACAATCCGGAATGAGAGTAACCGCTGGTTTTTTCTGAATAGCCAGATAAATTACGGCCTCGCCAGAGGTAAGCATATCGCCTAACTTCCCTAAAACCTTTTCAGCAGTTTTTGGATCCTGATCATCAGATAAATAGTGTTCGCTTAGCATAATTTATTTTTTTAAAGGTTCTATTTGCCGGCAACGCAAATAACAATCTCGCCTTTTAATGTATGAGTTTCATAATGTATTTTAATTTCGTTTAATGTTCCCCTGACAGTTTCTTCAAACATCTTAGTCAGTTCTCTTGATACCGAAGCCTGGCGATCTGCACCAAGATAATGGACTAATTCCTCCAGGGTTTTCAGCAATCGATGGGGAGATTCATAAAAAATCATGGTGCGTGTTTCGTTTGCAAGCTCTTTCATGCGTGTTTGTCGGCCTTTTTTAACCGGTAAAAACCCTTCAAAAGTAAATCTGTCGGCAGCTAATCCGGAATTGACCAATGCCGGGACAAATGCGGTAGCTCCGGGAAGGCATTCCAATGGAATTTCGTTGCGGATGGCTTCACGCACAAGTAAAAAACCTGGATCTGAAATTGCTGGTGTTCCTGCATCAGAGATCAGGGCTATTTGTTTACCTTCTTTTAGAAAGCGAATAACCTCGGTAACTGATTTATGCTCATTATGCTGATGATGAGAAAATAGCTTTTTATCAATCCCAAAATGTTTCAGTAAAGGTGCACTGGTGCGGGTATCTTCTGCAAGAATTAGGTCCACCTCCTTTAAAATTCGGATAGCCCTGAAGCTCATGTCTTCAAGATTTCCGATCGGTGTTGGTACAAGGAAGAGTTTGCCACTCATTGTTTATTATTTTATTCGGGCAAAAATTAAGGAAAAACTACAAAACCAAAGCCCAAACTCCAAACTGTTTATATCTTTGTCTAAATTTATTTAAGATGCTGCAAGTTAGTTATATCCGTGATAATAGGGATGAAGTTTTAAATCGTTTATCAGTAAAGAATTTTAAACATCCTGAGCTGGTCGATAATATCATTAAATTAGATGATGACCGCCGAAAAACACAAACTCAGCTAGACTCTATTGCTGCTGAGGCCAATGCATCTGCAAAAAAAATTGGCGAACTGATGCGCCAGGGTCTCAAAGATGAAGCAGAAAGCATAAAATCACAGTCAAACACCAATAAGGAGCAGACTAAAATCTTGAGTGATAAATTAAGTGCCATTGAAATTCTATTGCAAAATGAGCTTGTATTACTCCCTAACTTGCCGCATAATTCTGTTCCTAAAGGAAAAACACCCGAGGAAAATGTGGTTGCTCTCGAAAATGGAAAGATTCCTAAGCTGATGCAAAATGCGCTGCCACACTGGGAGCTGGCCACGAAATATGACATTATTGATTTTGAACTTGGAAACAAGATCGCCGGTGCCGGATTTCCTGTTTATAAAGGTAAAGGTGCTAAACTACAGCGTGCGCTTATCAATTTCTTTCTGGATCGTGCCGGTGAAGCCGGATACCGTGAAATGCAGCCACCTATCGTGGTAAATGAAGCCTCAGGTTTTGGAACCGGACAGCTTCCAGATAAGGAAGGTCAGATGTACCATATTGGCATTGATAATCTATATCTGATTCCAACTGCAGAGGTTCCGATTACTAATTTATATCGTGATGTGATCTTGAAGGAAGATGAGTTGCCGGTAAAAAACTGTGCATATACTCCTTGTTTCCGCAGAGAAGCCGGTTCGTATGGTGCACATGTTCGTGGTTTGAATAGATTGCATCAGTTTGATAAAGTTGAGATCGTGCAGGTAGTTCATCCATCTAATTCTTATCAGGTTCTTGAAGATATGAGTGCGTATGTTCAGTCACTCCTGCAGGCCTTGGAGCTTCCTTACCGTGTATTAAGCTTATGCGGAGGCGATATGGGATTTACTTCAGCTAAAACGTATGATATGGAAGTATGGTGTGCCGCACAGGCTCGTTGGCTTGAAGTATCCTCCGTATCAAATTTTGAAACCTATCAGAGTAACCGCCTGAAACTACGTTTCAAAAGTAAGGAAGGCAAGTCTCAGTTTGCACATACGTTAAATGGGAGTGCCCTTGCATTACCCAGGATAGTAGCTTCCCTACTGGAGAACAATCAGACAGAAAATGGGATTAGAATTCCTGCAGCATTGGTTCCTTATACGGGTTTTGAATGGATCAACTAGTTTGATCCTGTTTGTCTTCTGAATAACGGTCTGGATAATAATAAAAAGAGAATTGATTTTTCAATTTCTGCTATCATATTTGGTTAGGTCAGGTTGTTGTTGCATATTTTTTTCATTTTAGAAGTTACAATTTTCATCCATTGGGTAAATAATATAATCTGCACATTTTAATTTTGCGTTTCTGAATTTCAGCACATTATTATTTCCAATTCTTTATTTTTTCTAAATCTCATGGTCGATTATTGCTTTATATAGTGATTTTAAATAGATTTTGAACCGAATCGTATTTTGGTATATATTTTTCTATCTTAGAAATTAATTGTTTAGAGTTATGAATATTAAGAAAATACTGATCGCAAACAGAGGGGAGATTGCGATCAGAATTAGCCGAGCGTGTAATGAGCTGAATATCCGGACAGCAGCAATTTATACCTACGAAGATCGTTATTCACTTCACCGTTATAAGGCCGATGAGGCCTATCAGATTGGTGAGGATAATAACCCTTTAAAGCCATATCTTGATATTCATGCCATCATAAAAATGGCTAAATACTGCAAAGCAGACGCTATTCATCCTGGATATGGCTTTTTATCTGAAAATCCGGAATTCGCACGTCAATGTGCCGAGAATGGCATCGTATTTATCGGTCCCAGACCTGACGTTATGATTGCGTTGGGAGATAAGATTCAAGCAAAAACAGTCGCAAAACAAGCTCAGATTCCTATTATAGAAAGCAATGTACCTGATCTTAATACGCTTGAAATAGCACTTTCTGAGGCAAAAAGAATTGGTTTCCCCATGATATTAAAGGCTGCTTCGGGTGGTGGTGGTCGTGGTATGCGCGTGGTTAGAACCGATGAAGAGCTTAGAAAAGTATTTCCTGAAGCCAAGAGTGAGGCTAAAAATGCATTTGGTGACGATACGGTATTTCTTGAAAAATTCATTGAGCGTCCGCGCCATATTGAGGTACAGATTGTAGCGGATAATCATCAGCAGGTGATGCACCTTTATGAACGCGATTGTTCAGTACAGCGGCGTTTTCAAAAGGTAGTGGAAGTTGCACCTTCTCTTAATTTGAAAGATCAGACTCGCGAAAAACTATATCATTATGCGGTTAGCATTGCAAAAGCTGTTAATTATAATAATGTTGGTACTGTGGAGTTCCTGGTTGATTCTGATGAGCGCATTTATTTTATAGAAGTTAATCCTAGAATTCAGGTTGAACATACGGTTACAGAAATGATAACTGGAATTGACCTCATAAAAACTCAAATCTATATTGCTGATGGGTACAAGCTTTCTGACCCTGAAATTGGCCTTTCTGATCAGTCGAAGGTGATGAAAAATGGTTTTGCCATGCAATGCAGAATAACCACCGAAGATCCATCCAATGACTTTAAGCCTGATTATGGCACATTAATTACCTATAGAAATGCTACCGGATTTGGTGTGCGTCTGGATGAGGGAAGTACTTATCCGGGAATGAAGATCAGCCCGTTTTTCGACTCCATGCTTGTGAAGGTTAGTACTCAGGGGGCAACTTTACTCGATGCGGCACGTAAGATGAATCGCGCCTTACGTGAGTTCAGGATTAGAGGGGTAAAAAATAATATTCAGTTTCTGGAGAATCTTATTAATCATCCTGTTTTTGTTGAAGGAAAAGCTACAGTTAATTTTATACAGGAGTATCCTGAGTTATTTGCTATCACAAAAGGTTTGGATCGTGGTACTCGTGTTTTATCATTTCTTGGTGATATTTCATTGAATGGAAATCCGGATGTTAAGAACTTTGATCCTGAAATTCGACTTGAGAAACCCATTGTACCCGAGTTTGACCATACATCTAGCTATCCTAGAGGAACAAAGGATATGCTGAATGATATGGGTGCAGAGGCCTTTTGTACCTGGTTAAAGAATGAAAAGAAGATTTATTATACTGATACCACGTTTAGGGATGGCCACCAATCATTGCTGGCTACACGCATGCGTACTTATGATATGCTTAAGGTTGCTGAAGCTTATGCCAAAGATCATCCTCAAACATTCAGTATGGAGGCATGGGGTGGTGCTACATTTGACGTTTGTTTAAGGTTTCTGCATGAAGATCCATGGGTTAGATTACAGAAATTAAGGGCTGCCATGCCTAATATTCTTATTCAGATGCTGATAAGAGGGTGTAATGGAGTTGGATATTCTGCCTATCCCGATAATCTGGTTGAGTCATTTGTTCAAAAGAGCTGGGAGAATGGTGTGGACGTATTCCGCATTTTTGACTCATTAAACTGGATGGAAAATATAGCCCCATGTATTGATATGGTGCGTAAAACCGAAGGAATTGCCGAGGGTTCTTTATGTTATACCGGCGATATTCTCGATCCAAAGCGAACTAAATATAATCTTGATTATTACTTGCGCATGGCAAAAGATCTTGAAAATGCAGGATCTCATATTTTAGGCGTTAAGGACATGTCAGGACTTTTAAAACCCCATGCAGCCAAATTGCTGATTGAAGCATTAAAAGACACTGTAAAGATTCCTATACATCTTCATACTCATGATACTTCCTCCCTTCAGTCGGCAACTTACCTCATGGCTATTGAAGCTGGTGTGGATGTGATTGATTGCGCGCTGGGTTCCATGTCGGGAATGACTTCTCAGCCGAATTTTAATTCTATAGTGGAGATGATGCGTTTTCATGAACGTGAGAATCCATATAATGTAAAATCACTTAATCAGTTTAGCAATTATTGGGAAACGGTTCGTGATTATTATCATCCTTTTGAGTCAGGCATGAAATCAAGTTCTGCAGAAGTTTTTCAGCATGAAATACCTGGTGGACAGTATTCAAACCTTAAGCCGCAGGCGATCGCACTTGGGCTTGGAGATAAGTTTGAAGAGATAAAAGAACGCTATGCTGATGTGAATGAGATGTTTGGAGATATCGTAAAGGTAACTCCTAGTTCAAAAGTTGTTGGCGATATGGCCCAGTATATGGTAGCAAACAACATAAGCAAGGAGGATATATTTACCAAAGGCGATCATATCTCTTTCCCGGAATCGGTAGTTTCTTATTTTATGGGTGAGATAGGTCAGCCAGAAGGAGGGTTCCCCCAAGAGCTTCAGCGGATAGTATTGAAAGGTAAAACTGCCATGACTGAACGTGCCGGTAAGAGTTTGCCAGCGCTTGATCTGGATCAGGACTTCAAGGATTTTAAGAAACAGTTCGGTGATGATCTTCCTTATACAACTTACTTATCATATAAGTTTTATCCAAAGGTGACAGAGGATTATCTGCATATGTTCCGTAAATATGGAGATGTTGATGTGGTCCCAACCAAATATTTCTTTTTTGGTATGAAACAGGGTGAGGAAACCACCATTGAGATCGCTCCCGGTAAAACATTACTGGTTAGGCTTCAGTCTATGGGGCCTGCTGATGATAAAGGTATGCGAACTGCTTTCTTTAAGCTGAATGGACAGACCCGTAATATTGAGGTTCAGGATAGGTCTATCAAAGTAACCCGTCAAGAAAATCGTAAGGCCGATAAGGCAAGTGCGCATCATATTGGCTCTCCTTTGCAGGGCATGCTTTCAAAGGTTTTTGTCAAGCAGGGCGATGAAGTGAAAAAAAATCAGCCATTGTTTATGGTTGAAGCCATGAAAATGGAAACCAATATTGCTGCGAGTGCGGATGGTATTGTAGGTGATATTATATTATTTCCGGGAACATTGGTTAATACAGATGATCTGGTACTGGAGTTTAGATAGTGAGTATAAAAGTTTCAAAAAAATATTCGAAATCGGACTGAATGATTTGTTTAAAGAAAGCAGCACACGCGACACGCGTGCGCTAGCGGGCTCTTGAAAGCAGCTAAAAACCACCCCTCGCAGCGCTTAAAGGATATCGGTTCGCTTGCCAGAATGTGATTAATAATGGAGTTACTCATAATTATAATCTATAACCCTTTGCGTCTTGGCGTCTTTGCGAGCTCTTCTATTTTAATTTCATGGGATTCTGTCATTGTATTTAAAGATTTTCTCGCAAAGACGCAGAGACGCGGTTGTATGACGGATAAGGAAATTGCAGGTTAGTTTATAGCAAAATTTTCTTAGCCGACCAGTGTCCACCGCAGGTCCAAAGGACTCCATTGGAGCGGGGGAATAAAAGGGGGTGGTTTTTAATATTACATTAAAATCCCTACATTTTTACCCCTGTCGTTTTCCAACGATCTGGCTCAGGCATTCAAATACCAGCTGCCCCATGGTGGTACAAGTTTTAAATGCCGGATTTTTATGATAAGAAGAAAGTTCTTTACCTAATTGCCTGACTTTTTCATCCGGTGCAATGGTATCAATGTCCATTACTCTAAAAAGTTCTTCAATGCGGTAATGCCCTGTACGAAAACGGTTTGCGATCAGGCTTCTTTCTTCTTCTTGGTACTGCCTCATGGTGGTTAAGTCCATATGCTGCATTCCAAGCTGAACCAGAGCCAGGTTCTCTTTGAAATAATGTGGCAGATACATTTTCAGTCGGCCTTCATACGATTGCTGATCGAAGTCGATGGCCCGAAATCGGTATTGATTTCCTTCAATATCTGGAGTGATATCTACAACAAAATTATAAGAGCGCATATCTCCAAGTAGCCTAACGAAACAGCGTTCATTGAACTTCACAAACTCCTTACAAATTCGAATCTGATTAAATTTGTTAGTGCCTAACCGTCTGCTGATAAATTCATCACCAGGTAAACCGGGAATATGTTCTTCGATCAGGGTATTGCCATCCGTTAAATAACTGATCCTGTTGGGTGACAGAATATGCTCCAGCTCTAGACCGTAAACCCGCGAAGCATCGGCCACTTTCACGTAAAAATGATCATAATTATCATTCAGCCGGTTGATGATGCGAACCCGAAATGGCTTGGTATTGGCAAAGGTGCAATAGTCGATACGCGCTACCGAAAGGTGTTCCATAACCGCGGTATCACCATCGGTATTCATCAGCGCATAGATGTAAGTCAGATTCGGAAAAAGTTCCTTCATCTCACTTTCATCATAATATACGGTATACCAAAGCGTATCGCAACCTTCTTTATCTCTTAATGGAGTTTTCAGGTTAAAACGCATCAGGTCTGAATACTGTACCGGAAGCTTTACCTCACGGTCGAATTTTAAAAGATAATCACGAAGCTCAGGTCTTATGGTATAATGCTGCTTCTTTTTGGAGGGAACAACATTCCTGGGCTCTTTTTGGTTTGAATGCATTTTATTCGGTTATCTGTTGTCAGTTATCAGTTGTCAGTTATCAGTTGTCAGTTATCAGTTAACAGATTTCGTTTTTCAGACAACAGACAACATATTTCAGTTAACAGTTAACAGATTTCGTTTGTCAGACAACAGACAACAGACAACAGACAACAGACAACACATTTCAGGTACGCTAGTCAGACCTCAGACCTCAGTCCTCCTACCTCATACCTCCTACCTCAATTTCTATTCTTCAACAACTTCACTATGAGTGTATACTACCTCTTCTTTCTCTTCTTTGAAATATCTTTTTTGATACAATAAAATCATAATCACTCCAATGGATATTGCAGAGTCGGCTAGGTTAAATACGGGTCTGAAAAAAACGAGCTCTTGTCCGCCCCAAAATGGAAACCATGAAGGGTATGCCCCTTGTATTATTGGAACATAGAACATGTCAACTACTTTACCATGGAACAGACTGGAATATCCGCCTTCAACAGGAAATAATTTTGCGGGTTCATAATAAGAACTTTCGCTAAATAGTACTCCATAAAAAGTTGAATCGATGATATTTCCCATTGCTCCAGCAAAGATGAGTGATAAATTCATGATCAGTCCGCGGTGGTATTTATGTTTAATCATATATACCAATCCGTATCCTATTCCTAACACAGCCACAATTCGGAATAAGGTTAATACAAGTTTGCCGGTTTCGCCGCCAAACTCCATGCCGAATGCCATTCCATTGTTTTCAGTGAAATGAATGATGGCCCAGTCGCCAATGATCTTATACTCCTGCCCTAAAGACATGTTCAGCTTGATCCAGAATTTTAAAACCTGGTCAGCAACTAATATGAAGAAAATCGCAAAAAAGGGCTTAGTATAAGCTTTCATTTAGGCCTGCTTCAGTTTAGCTTCCATACTTAGAGTTGCATGAGGAACTGCACGCAAACGTTCTTTAGGTATTAATTTTCCGGTTTCTCTGCAGATACCGTAGGTCTTATTTTCAATACGCACCAAGGCATTCTCTAGGTTATCTATGAATTTGCGCTGACGAGCAGCCAGCTGATTGATTGATTCCTTTTCAAGGGTAGCTGATCCATCCTCAAGAGTCTTGTAAGTGCCTGCGGTATCATCAGTTCCGTTCATATTTGGGTTACTTAATGATTGGCTTAAAGCAGCTAATTCTTCTCTTGAACTACGTAATTTATCGGTAATAAGGCTTTTGAATTCCTGCAATTCTGCATCGGAATATCTTGTTTTCACGTTCTTATCCATTTCTATCCTTTAATTATTAGTATCATTAAATTATGCTCATCAATACTTACCAATTCTCCTTCATTCAGCTCATTTACAAGCTCTAAAGAGTTGGCCAGGATTTCGGCGCAAATATATGATAAATTATTTTTGAGGGCTTCCGAAATATACGGATGGTCTTTAACCTGTACCCTAATTTTATCAGTAACCTCAAAACCCTGATCTTTTCGCATATTCTGGATGCGGTTAACCAGCTCTCTTGAAATACCCTCCTGCTTTAAATCTTCGGTAATAGTAATATCCAATGCTACAGTTAAGGCTCCAAGATTTGCAACCTGCCATCCTGGAACATCCTCAGCTAATATTTCTACATCTTCAACAAGAACCTGATAAGCAGTGCCGCGTAACTCTATTTTACCCTCGTTTTCAAACCGGCTAATTTCCTGTTGGGTTAAGGTGTTCAAAGCTTCTGCCACAATTTTCATATCCTTGCCTACTTTCGGTCCTAAAGCTTTAAAGTTTGGCTTTATTTTTTTGCTGATAATACCAGACGTATCTGTAATGTACTCAATATCTTTAATGTTTGTTTCTGATAGGATCAGATCTTTTATTTTTTCAACCCTTGCTTTAAAAGTTTTATCCAAAACTGGTATAAGTGCTTTACCTAATGGCTGTCTTACATTAATACCAACTTTTTTTCGCAACGAAAGGATCAGTGAAGAAATATCCTGAGCAAGCCCCATGCGTTCTTCCAGGGCTTTGTCTACCAAGCCTTCATTGTATTCCGGAAAATTGGCCAAGTGTACAGAAAGTGCTTGTTCTTTACCTGTAGCATTGTTCAGGTCAATGAATAAACGATCACTGAAAAATGGCGCAACCGGTGACATAAGTTTTGCAATGGTATTCAAGCACGTGTAAAGTGTCTGGTAAGCTGAGATCTTATCTTCAGAATATTCACCTTTCCAGAAACGGCGACGGCATAAGCGAACATACCAGTTGCTCAGGTGCTCATCTACAAAGTTCTGGATAGCACGAGTGGCGCGGGTTGGTTCAAAGTCGGCGTAGTGTTTATCCACTTCCAGACTTAATGAATTTAATAATGAAATAATCCAGCGATCAATCTCTGGGCGGTCTTTAACATTCTCTTCCTGATAACTAAAGCCGTCTATATTTGCATAAAGCACGAAAAATGCATAGGTATTATGCAATGTTCCGAAGAACTTGCGGCGTACCTCATCAATTCCTTCGATATTGAATTTTAAATTATCCCATGGCGATGCATTGCTGATCATGTACCAACGTGTAGGATCTGCGCCGTATTTTTCAATGGTTTCAAATGGATCAACTGCATTGCCCAAACGTTTCGACATTTTATTGCCGCTTTTGTCTAATACCAGTCCGTTTGAAACTACATTTTTAAAGGAAACGCTATCATTGAGCATCACACCGATGGCATGCAGAGTAAAAAACCATCCGCGAGTTTGATCTACTCCTTCGGCAATGAAATCGGCAGGATATATTGATCCAGTTTCCGAATCAGATCCTGAATGTGTGTTCCAATAATCTAAAAAATCTTTCGCACTGATGTTTCCGTTTTTCCCTTGTTCTGTTGGCGGAAGGCCCCATTGCGCATAAGGCATAGCACCTGAATCGAACCAAACATCAATGAGGTCGGGTTCACGAAACATTTTTTTGCCGGATAAAGAAAGCAGCACCACATCATCCACAAAAGGGCGATGCATATCATTAATCACAAACGCAGGATCCATAAAGCCAGCCTCTGCAGATTTCTTGATCTCTGCACTCAATTCATTGACTGATCCGATACATTTTTCTTCTGCACCATCTTCGGTACGCCAGATTGGCAAAGGAGTGCCCCAGTATCGTGATCTGGATAAATTCCAGTC
>CAMDKO010000001.1 GCA_945901155.1 Pedobacter schmidteae | reverse complement strand
GATGATAGCTTTTTTCATTTTCATAAAAGTAGATAAACTAAGTATGAATGCCAACTTCCTACAATTTGACACGAAGTTCAACCCTTTAATTTCCTAATATTGATATACTCAATCATCGCCTTATAGTTGCATCTTTCGTCTGTAAGGGGTACCTTATTATTATTTCAAGCTGATAATTCAGTAATAAAAAGTAGTTATGGACAAGCAAATACCTAACTATTTGTTTAAATGATTGATCTTCTTTCAGCTTAATTGGCAACTTATGATATTATTCCATGAATTTTTAACATGAACAGACACTAACATCTAATTTTAACCTATTTTTAGATGCAAAAATCAAAATTTGCATTTGTTAATTGGATTTAATTCTAAAAGACCTCAGGAATTTATAGTTTAGATAAATGGTTTCCAATACCTTTATATCCAAAACGCATTTAACAGATTTTAATAAATCAATATGAGAGTTTTAACACTACTATTTTGTTCTATAAGCATGCTATATACCAATTCAATGAATGCACAAACGGTTTTACCATTGTATGAAGGAGTAATTCCAAATAGTAAACCATCAGCCAATAAAGAAAAATCAGTTACAGATGCGGCTGGGATACTTCGTATTAGTAAAGTATCTGTTCCTACACTTACGATGTATACCCCTAAAAAGCAATCAAAAAAGCGTTCTGCCGTAATTATTTGCCCTGGTGGTGGTTATGGAATATTGGCGGCTTCGCATGAGGGTGCAGACGTTGCAAAAGCATTTAACGAGATGGGCATTACCGCATTTGTATTAAAATACCGTTTGCCTGACGATTCAATCATGGTAGATAAATCGATTGGCCCCTTGCAAGATGCACAAAGAGCTATTCAATTGGTAAGAGAAAATGCGCAGCAATTTAATATTGATGGAACAAAAATTGGAATCATGGGCTTCTCTGCCGGAGGGCATTTGGCAGCAAGCGCTTCGACCCGATTTACTGAACAATTGATTGAAAATCCGAAACAAACTTCTCTGCGTCCAAATTTTTCTGTGCTTATCTATCCGGTCATCAGTTTTATGGATGGCATCACACATAAAGGTAGCCGAATGAATTTACTGGGAAAAATTCAATCAGTTGAAACCTTACAAAAATTTTCAAATGAACTGCGTGTAACTGAAAAAACACCTCCTGCATTTTTAGTCCATGCTGGTGATGATCCGGCCGTACCCGTTGCAAATAGCCTATCCTATTATGAGGCTCTATTAAAACAAAAAATCTATAGTAATATGATCATTTACCCACATGGCGGGCATGGCTTTGGCATGAATAATAAAACTACCAAAGATAAGTATATGCTGAATCTTCAGAACTGGTTAAATTCAATTAACTTATTGTAAATCAATTATTTATATAAATTAAATTTTTAGATTATACAATCGATATCCATCACTGAGTGAATAAAAACGATCAAGTACAAAAAGCTACAAATAAATACGCTGGCTATTTTTAGAGAATTTCCTTTTCAGCTAAAGATCATAGCCTTAAATAAAAAAGAAAATAAAAGCATGCGTAGGCATCCAACGTATTTTTCATAATTTCAGCCCCAATGAAATTTCTATCTCTGCTACTGCTTTTTTTCGCGATTTCACTTTGTTATTCCTGTTATTATATAACCAATATTAACGAGGAGCCAGTGCCTACATTTACCGCAATTAAGGGAATAAAGTATACAGAGGTAAGACGTTCATTTCAAAACGGACTTTCATTCAATGAGCAGGGTTTTCAACTAGAACCGGAATGGAATATTTACTTTAATGCTGATGATTCGGTCAGGATCTTCAGTCCGGAGAAGAAACAATACATGACCTACCGTATATTCCATAGCCATAAGGCCCTATTTCAGTTCGCACGTGAATGGTTCAGAGTGAAACATGTCAGCAAAGACAGTATTCTTTTGCAGGTAATGGCCTTGGAATCAAGAGTGGTTAATGAAGATCGATCAACTATCTACATGAAGCTGTATTCAGATGAATACATTAAAAATAAATTAAAAGTAGATGCCGCAAAGCTAAAAGCTCCCAGTAGCGAAGACTCGCTTTTTATAAAATATCGGGCTATACAAGCTAACAGCAATCTGGATAGTGCATTTGCTGCAAGAAATCCGGTTGTGCTAAATAGCAAGAGCAGAATTACGAGGGTAGAAAAGATTAAACCCGCTCTTGACCCCTATTTAGGGCATGTAAATAGATCAGAGGAATATCTATATCCTGAATATCGCATCAATATTGATAAAGCTTATCAGAATTTTCAGTATTCATTTTCGGTGGTGGTTGATCATAATGGGAAAATGCATTTCAAAGATTTCCTTGTTGCCGTTGAACCCGAATTTCTGGAAACTAAAACAAAGGTAGCCAAAGGTATCATTGATATTTATCTCCGTAATACCCTAAATATTAAACCTGGGAACACCTTAGGCTTTCCACATTCAAGCCTTATTAATTTACATGTGATAGGGAAGAAATAAAAATATCCAGAGCCTTACTAAAGGTTGAACTTTTGCTTAAACCTCCCAAATTACTCAAATACTACCCCCGCCAAGGGTATATAGCAAGTCGAAAAAAATCTGTGTTGAACTAGTTAGTTTATAGCAAATTTACTGGCCAATTAATGAATGATTTTAAACAAAAGCTCTTTCATCAGTTCGCCATGTTCTGTATTTGCGCTTGCATCCACACCTTTACTTTTCATGTCACATTCTCGGAGATAGCTGATTATACGAAACACCTTTTCCTTGCTATGGTTCCTTGCAGCATTTTCAAAATCCCTTACAAAATAGGGTGAAACCCCAAGCTCTTGTGCAAGCCCCTGCGCTGATCGGTCAGTAGCATAATGAACTTTGAGTATCTTACCAAAATAGGAATTAAGGTTTCCCAGCAATAAGAAAATAGGATTATTCTTGGGGTTTTCAGCGAAATAATTAATGATTTGATTGACTTTAAATGCATCCTTGCGAGTTATGGCGTTTTGAAGTTCAAATACATTATATTCCTTACTGATCCCAATATTGTTTTGTATATCATCCGTATTGATCTCTTGGCCCACATTTACGTTAAGCATCAGCTTTTCGAGCTCATTACAAACTTTAGAGAGATCATTACCTAAATATTCTGCCATAAGTGCCGAGGCCTGGGCTTGAATTTTATATCCCTTCTGATGAACAAAACTTTCAATCCATGCTGAAACTTTATTATCATTAAGAGTAGCTGATTCAAATACAATTCCCGTTTTCTCGATGGCTTTATACGTCTTTTTACGCTTATCAAACTTGCCATTTCGAAAACAAAATACCAGAATAGTACTTTGAAGAGGATTCTCAAAATAGCTTAATAAAGGATCCGATAATTTTTTATCATCATCCCCATCTTTTCCCCACTTCAATTCCTGAGCTTCCTTAACGAGTATAACCTGATATTCACTCATCATCGGATAACGCTTGGCAGCATTTAAAATGCTCATGATATCCGAGTCTTTACCATAAAAAATACTTTGATTAAAGCCTTTCTCAGCATCATTAAGTACATTTTCTTCAATAAAATCGCTGATCTTATCTATATAATAAGACTCCTCGCCATGTAGCAGGTACACCGGTTTAAACTTCCGACTTTTTAGATCTTTAATAAGGTTGTTGATATCCATTCTGGTCTTCAAAATTACAAAATATTGTAAATCTTTAAAGGGTAGAATGAAGGTATTAAAATATAATTAAGGGTATTAGGCATATTGAAATGATTTAGTGAAATTTACAGAAATGTTTGAACCCATACCTTTAAACCTGCCGTCCTATCCTATCCGGATCAAAGAAGAAGGAAATACGACTTATATTTTTGATGAGATCAGGAAAAAATTTCTGGTACTTACCCCTGAAGAATGGGTCAGGCAGCATTTGGTGCAATTTCTTGTTCGGGAAAAGAACTATCCGCGTTCACTCATTCAGCTAGAGGGAGGCTTGAAATTAAATAGTTTGCAGAAACGATCCGATATTCTGATTTACAATAACTCGGGCAATAAAATAGTACTTGTTGAATGTAAAGCACCTTCTGTAAAGATCAGTCAAGATACTTTTGATCAGATTGCAAGATATAATTTCATACACCGAGTGCAATGGCTGCTTGTAAGTAATGGCTTACAGCATTTTTGTTGTGAAATTGACTTCAAAAAAGAAAGTTATCGCTTTGTTGAAGAGTTACCGCAGTATGCCTAACAATTTGAATTATAGTTCAATTATTGATCAAAAATAATTCTTAAAATTCGATTGAATAAACTAAATTTGTAATAGTTTCTGTTTAAATTAATTTAGCAGAATTATAACAACATCTCGCTCGTTCTAAATCCATTGTAAAAAATGGCCATTACTAGTGTTTAACCAGTTAAAAAATTATATGGCTATTTTAATCTTTTTTGTTGCCCATTGGTTCCTATCTCTGTTTTTTCAAACCTTTTTCCAGCACCGTTATGCATCCCACAGGATGTTTACCATGAGTAAAACATGGGAACGGATAATTTACCTTCTGGCTTATGTCTTTGAAGGCGCATCCTTCTTAAACCCGCGTGCTTATGCACTGATGCATCGTGAACATCATGCCTATAGCGACACCGAGAAGGACCCGCATTCACCCCATTTCTTTACAGATATATTTCAGTTAATGAAATCTACAATTATTACTTTCAGAGACCATCTAAATCGCACAAAAGATCCGGAAGCTCGCTTTTTGGGTAATTATCCAGAGTGGCCTTTAATCGATAGAATTGGATCATCTATAGCATCCAGACTGCTTTTTGGAGCGGCCTATACCTGGTTTTATATAGCTTTTGTTCCTGCAGGTTCAGAATGGCTTTATCTCTTACTCCCTATTCATTATCTGATGGGGCCACTTCATGGTGCTATTGTAAACTGGTGTGGTCATAAATACGGATATTCGAATTTTGACAATAATGATAAATCAAAAAACACAACTCCATTTGATCTACTAATGCTTGGAGAATTATTCCAAAACAACCACCACAGATATCCCAATAGTGCCAATTTTGGAAAGAAATGGTTTGAAGTTGATCCGGTTTATCCTGTAATGAAATTAATGCATTTAGTAGGAATTATAAAACTTAAAAAATCAGTTTAAGTTAAACTTGCTTGGGGGATTAGACAATAATTTAAAATAAGCAATAAACACTAAATTCCGGTATTCATTTTACTCAAACTTTTGAGAATAGTTCAAAGGATTGTATTTCAACGATGTCAAATTCAACTATAACCCTCGAAAACATCAGACAATTAGCTGGTCACAAAATTTTGGTTGTTGAAGATAATGCGATGAATATTTTGATAGCAAAAAAAACTCTGGAAAATTTAGGCGCTATTGTAGATATTGCAACCAATGGTTTAGAAGCATTAAAAATGGTTGATCCAATGCGTCATAGTGTTGTTCTTATGGATCTTAATATGCCAGTCATGGATGGTTATGAGTCAAGCAGAAAAATGAGAGAATTAAACATTACAATACCGATTATTGCAATTTCAGCTTGTATACAAAATGAAGTGGAAGAGAATGTTAAAAAAAGTGGTATTAATGAGATTATAGTAAAGCCTTTCTTACCTGACGAACTTTGTGAAACAATATTGAAATTACAAAATTAATGCAAGTAAAAATTAAATGCGTTTTAAAAAAATTAAAGCGTAGACCGATGTATACTTAGAGTTAATAGTTGTTAATATAAAAATTAATCGTAATATTGCAATGAATTATGGGGCTAACTAAATCTGAAATATTCTCGACTGAGCAAAATCAATTGGCTCAATTACTAAAAGCCCTAGCTCATCCGGCACGTATTGCCATATTACAAGAATTAATGAAAAGTAATACCTGCATATGCGGCGATTTAGTTGAAGAACTTGGATTAGCTCAGGCAACCATATCACAGCATCTTAAAGAACTAAAAAATGCAGGTTTAATTCAGGGCACAATAGAGGGAGTAAGTGTTTGTTATTGCATTAACCCTTCAACCTGGGAAATGCTCGAAAAAGAAACCAGCGGTTTCTTTTCATCATTTAAACCTGCAATAAACTGCTGTTAAAATCTTAGAGTTCAAATCAGGTAAAACAGGCATTTTCAGCATCAGTGTTGTTGCTCAAAAGCCAGCTGATATTGCCTGAACATGTACGCCGGGTGGAGGATGTTACTAAGTACAATTAAAAGTATTTTTAGATAAACAAACGCAGATTTTGAATACCTGTGTTTGCTTAGATTAAAGAGCAGAAAGTGATTTAAGTGCCTCCTCTAGGATTTTTAGTTTTGAAAGAGCATCTTCTTTTTTGCTACGCTCATTTTCAACAACTTCTTGTTTAGCATTTTGAATAAATCGTTCATTCAATAATTTAGCCTCAACTGATCTAAGAAAGCCATTCTGATAATCAATTTCCTTTTCTAGCCGATCTCTTTCTAAATCAACATCAATATTATTTTCTAGAGAAATAAAGAATTCATCTTTTCCAGCCATGAAAGTGCTTGCACCAGAAACGGGTTCCTTTACAAATTGAGAGGAACTGATATTGGCAAGTTTGAAAATTATGGATAAATAATCATTATACTTAATAGAAGAATTAACTCTTATGCTTAATGGCAAAGCTTCTTTAGGAGATATTTGCTTTGTATTTCTGACATTTCTGATTTCAGAAACCACTAGTTTAACAAGATCTATGTCATTTAAAAGCGTGGCATTTACCTTTCCTGCAACAGGATAAGGAGCAACTATACAACAATCTAGTTCCTGGCGTTCAACAAAAAGGTCATCATGCCACAATTCTTCTGTTAAAAAAGGCATAAAAGGATGAAGTAATTTCAATATTCGCTCAAAATATTCTATGGTTACACGATAAGTTTCAGGATCAATCGGCTGCTGATAAACAGGCTTGATCATTTCAAGATACCAAGCACAGAAATCATCCCAAACCAATTTATAGATTCCCATTAATGAATCTGAAAGCCGGTATTGTCTGTAATGTTCTTCAATCTCAATAAAAGCCTGATTAAATGCAGAATCGAACCAGTTAATAGCCTGCTGATTCGTGTTTGGCAGGCTTTCATCTACTTCCCAGCCTTTCACAAGCCTGAAGGCATTCCATACCTTATTGGCAAAATTACGACCTTGCTCACAATAGCTTTCATCAAACATCAAGTCATTTCCTGCAGGAGAGCATAAAAGCATCCCTACCCGCACTCCATCAGCACCATATCTTTCAATCAGATCTATAGGATCAGGTGAATTACCCAGTGACTTCGACATTTTCCGACCTTGTTTATCGCGCACAATACCTGTGAGATAAACGTTTTTAAAAGGTGCCTTTCCTCTAAATTCATGCCCAGCCATGATCATTCTTGCCACCCAAAAGAAGAGTATCTCAGGAGCAGTAACCAGGTCATTGGTTGGATAATAATAATTGATATCTGCATTATCAGGGTCTTTAAAACCATCAAAAACAGAAATTGGCCAAAGCCAGGATGAAAACCAGGTATCTACTACATCATCGTCTTGTCTGATAACATTTGAATCAGATTCAGGAAACTGATTTTTAAACTCCTGAACCGCTTCCTCTCTTGTTCTGGCAACTACCCACTCTCCTTTTAAATTATACCATGCCGGTATCCTTTGGCCCCACCATAACTGCCTGCTAATGCACCAATCTTTGACATTCTCCATCCAATGCTTGTAGGTATTGATGAACTTTTCAGGAATCAGCTTTACCTCTCCATTCAATACATAGTTCAAGGCTGGTTCAGACATTTCCGACATTTTACAGAACCACTGCATAGAAAGCTTTGGCTCAATAGCGGCATCTGTTCGCTCAGAAAAACCAATCTGTGATTTATAATCCTCAACTTTCTCCAAACTACCAGCCTCTTCAAGCATTTTACTGATCATCTTACGTGCAGTAAAACGATCCTCTCCTACCAAGATCTGGGCATTCTCATTTAAGGTACCATCATCATTTAAAATGTCAATGACCTGTAGCTTATGTTTCACCCCAAGTTCATAATCATTCAAATCATGGGCTGGTGTAACTTTAAGGCAACCAGTACCAAATTCCATATCCACATATTCATCCTCAATTACAGGTATTTCCCTGTTTATTAAGGGTATAAATACAGATTTCCCTTTCAGATGATCAAATCTGAGATCATTTGGATTGATACAAATTGCTGTATCGGCCATGATCGTTTCCGGGCGAGTAGTGGCAATAGTCAGATATGCGTCGGAATCTGAATTCTGATCTTTTACTTTATATCGGATATAATATAATTTCTGATTAACTTCTTTACGGATAACCTCTTCATCAGAAACTGCAGTTTTTCCTTTAGGATCCCAGTTCACCATCCGGATACCACGATAGATCCATCCCTTTTTATACAAATGAATAAAAGTATCAATAACAGCTTCTGATAGATCTTCCTCCATGGTGAAACGTGTTCTGTCCCAATCACATGAAGCACCAAGTTTCTCTAACTGCTTTAAAATGATACCACCATATTTATCTTTCCATTCATAAGCATACTCCAAAAATTCCTCCCTGCTTACATCCTTTTTCTCAATTCCCTTTTCCTTCAGCATTGCTACTACTTTAGCCTCTGTCGCAATCGAAGCATGGTCTGTGCCCGGCACCCAACAAGCGTTTTTTCCTTGCATGCGCGCCCTGCGAATCAATACATCCTGAATAGTATTATTCAACATATGACCCATGTGCAACACACCAGTAACATTCGGTGGAGGTATTACAATAGTATAAGGTTCACGCTCATCAGGCACTGAACGGAAGAATTTTTTATCCAACCAGTATGAATACCACTTATCCTCTGTTTCTCTCGGATTATATGTTTTAGGAATGTTCATTTGCTAAAAGGAAATTTAAATTGTAAAAGTACATTTTTGAGAGGTATTTTTTGAATAGAGTCTAGCTGTATTTTCAAATTTTTGGTTTTGTTGCGTTTCTGCATGCCTGAATATTAAATTCGTTAACTATCAATAATTTTACTTTTGAAGGCTATTATTAGTAGATCATCAAATAAAAATGAAAACCTCTAATTTTTCTAAAATTATAGACTTTTTTCTTACTCATTTAAGATTGACCTTACCTGAATTCATGGTTCAATTAGTAGTTGCTTGAAATTCTATTCTTTTCTTTTCGTCATTAAGCCTTATTTTTATTTTTAATAACTAACCAATAATTATTAAAACATGAATTACATTAAATTATTTTTTTTAGCAGGACTATGCACATTCAATTTGCAAGCTAATGCACAGCATGACTCGAAACCTGTCAAAAAGCCTGTCTTCATTGATAAATCGAGCATGGATCTGACTAAAAATCCAGGAGATGATTTTTATAATTATGCAAGCGGCACTTGGATAAAGAACAATCCTGTTCCTGCAAAGGAAACCAGATGGGGTAGTTTTAATCTGTTGCGTGACTTTAATATTAATGCTGTAAAAACTATTCTGGCAGAATCGGCAAACAATAAAAAAGCAGTAGCTGGATCAGTTGAAAAACGAGTAGGCGACTTCTACATGGCTGGCATGGATAGTTTAAGTATTGAAAAACTAGGTTATTCTCCTATCAAACCAGATCTTGAAAAACTAAATCAGATCTCTGATCTGAATGGAATAATTAATCATGCTGCGAGCATGCGCACCTATGGTAGCGGTTCTCCATTTTTCGGTTTTAGTGTCGGACAAGATAGAAAATACGTAAAAAATATTGTCCCTCAGTTAAGCCAAGGTGGCACAACTCTTCCAGACCGTGATTATTACCTAAAGAGTGACGCAAGGAGCCTAATTATTCAAAAATCTTATAAAAATTATATTACTAGTTTGTTCAGCCTTTCAGGATCATCTGCAGCAGAAGCCGAAAAAGCAGCTGAAACAATTTTCAACCTAGAAAAGACTCTCGCATCAGCACAAATGAGCAGGGTTGAAATGCGTGATCCTTATAAAACCTATAATAAGTTCTCAGTAACAGATTTCAGCAAAACCACTTCAAATCTAAACTGGCAGAGCTTAATGCCTTTAATGAAAGTAAATGGACAAGATACGGTTTTAGTAAACTCTCCTAAATTCTTCACTGCATTAAATGGATTGCTTAGCTCAACACCTGTCAATGATCTTAAAACCTATTTAAAATGGAATCTACTCAAAACTTCAGCACCTTATCTTAGTTCTGAATTTGTGAATGCAAGTTTTGCCTTTAATCAGATTCTTACTGGTCAAAAGGTTCAAACACCGCGCTGGCAGCGTATGTCATCATTAACTGATGGTACTGTAGGCGATCTTCTTGGTCAGATCTATGTTAAAAAACATTTTAAACCTGAAGCCAAAGCAAGAATGCAAGAATTGGTGAGCAATCTGGTGAAAGCTTATGAAATACGGATCAAAAATCTAGATTGGATGACCGATGTAACCAAACAAAAAGCATTGGATAAATTACATGCATTTACTCCAAAGATCGCTTATCCTGATAAATGGAAAGAGTACGAAGGCCTTGAGATCAAAAGCGGATCATTCTTTCAAAATCTACGAAATGCAGGTGAATGGGGATATACCGAAATGGTTAAGCAACTTGGAAAACCGGTAGATAAAAGCCGCTGGGGTATGACTCCTCCAACAGTAAATGCCTACTACAACGCCGTTAACAATGAAATTGTGTTCCCAGCTGGAATTCTTCAATTTCCATTCTTTGACCCGAATGCCGACGATGCAGTAAACTATGGTGGAATTGGAGCTGTGATCGGCCATGAAATATCACATGGATTTGATGATTCAGGAAGCCAATATGATAAAGACGGAACATTACGTAACTGGTGGACTGATGTAGACCGTGCACGTTTTAAAGTAAAAGCTACAGCATTACAGGAGCAATTTGATGCGTATACGGTCTTAGACACCATTCATGTAAACGGAAAGCTTACTCTCGGTGAAAATATTGGTGATCTTGGTGGATTAAATGCGGCATACGAAGCCTTTAAAATGACTAAACAAGGTCAAAGTACTGTTAAAATTGATGGATTTACTCCGGATCAGCGATTTTTCCTTTCATGGGCACAGGTTTGGAAAGGTAATATTCTGAATGAATCTGCGGCACAGTTGATCGTGACTGACAGCCATTCTCCAGGGCCATATCGCACAATTGGTGCACCTGTTAATATGGATGCATGGTATAATGCATTCGATATTAAACCAGGAAATAAACTCTATAAAAAACCAGAAGACCGAATCAGAATCTGGTAAAATCATTAAAAATAGTTTAAAAAGCCCTTTGTTTAGGTTAAGCAAAGGGCTTTTTAATTAATTTGTAGCATTAAGTTTAAATTCTTACTAAGAAACCGATAAAATTTAAGTTTAATTTGTGGTATCTGATTAATCATTGAATTGATCATGCAAAAAAGAAAATGTAATAAGTACTTCCTGATCATTTTATGCTTTTTGGGTTTTGAACTTCAAGCACAGATAAAAAACCAGGAATTTAAATTAATGCTGGATAGCTTGTATGAACACCGTGTTCCACTTATATCTGTTGAAGATTTAATTAAGCTAAACAAAAAAGAAGTATACATTTTGGATACTCGCGAAGAAGAAGAATTCAATGTTAGTCATATTAAAAACGCGCGCAATGTTGGATATTTTTGGTTTGACATGCGTAACATATATGATATACCAATTAATGCCACAATTGTTCTGTATTGTTCTGTTGGAATGAGGAGCGAAAAAATTGGCAAAAAGCTATTAGAGGCTGGATATAAAAACGTCTATAATCTATACGGAAGCCTTTTTGAATGGGTAAACCAGGGAAAGCCTGTTTACAAAAACAATGACGTTCAAACCTCTGAAATCCATACCTATACTGAATCCTGGAGCCGATGGCTAAGCCGTGGAACAAAAGTTAATTAACACTATTGCACTTTATATGGATCACTTAAGTTTTGTAATGACCTCAGACGGTTCAAAAACTATTTTCAATGAACAAGTAGGTGAGAATTATCATTCCCGACACGGAGCATTACAGGAAAGTAAGCATGTATTTTTAAATTCAGGGCTCAATTATTATCTGGAAGGAAAAGCAGAAAAAAAAGCTTCCATCCTAGAAGTTGGTTTCGGAACGGGATTAAATTTTTTAGTTACAGCCGATTATTGTATAAAAAACCAGATTCAATTAAATTATACCGGAATAGAAGCTTTTCCGCTCAATCAGAGTATGATCGCTGATACAGGATATAATGAATATATATCAGAAAAATTATGGGACTCATTCCTCATTAATTATTCAGCCGCACTGAATAGCATGACCCAAATAAACGATGCTTGTTTGCTCGAAATTACCCCTGAAAAATTACTTAATTTCAAATCCCAACAACTATTTGATGTGATTTACTTCGATGCCTTTGCTGCTGTTCACCAACCTGAAATGTGGAATTTGGAATCACTAAACCATATCTGTAACTATGTAAAGCCGGGTGGTGTATTTGTAAGCTATGCAATCACTGGGGAACTTAAAAGAGCAATGAAGAGTCTCGGCTTTTCAATTGAAAAAGCACCAGGAGCTGCAGGTAAAAGGGAAATGCTTAGATCGGTCAAATTGTAAAAAACAAAAACCCTATTTTTACCTGAAATATTTCCATATCATGTCTGCTCCAAATACTATTCCGCCTGCCGGTAGCAATCCTGCATCAGCATTTGAACGCCTTTTAACTATTATGAATACGCTAAGGGAGCAATGCCCATGGGATAAAAAACAAACGATGGAAACGCTCAGGCATCTCACCATCGAAGAAACCTATGAACTTTCCGATTCAATACTTGAAGGAAATATATACGAGATAAAAAAAGAACTAGGAGATATTATGCTCCATCTTGTTTTTTATAGCCGTATTGCATCCGAAACCGAAGACTTTAATATTGTGGATGTACTCAATGGTATTTGCGAGAAGCTTATTCATCGGCACCCGCATATTTATAGTGATGTGATAGTAGAAAATGAGCTAGATGTAAAACGAAATTGGGAGCAGCTTAAATTAAAAGAGGGCAACAAATCAGTTCTGGAAGGTGTTCCCCTTTCATTACCTGCATTGATTAAAGCATCAAGAATTCAGGAAAAAGCCCGCGGAGTAGGTTTCGATTGGGAAGAAAAATCGCAAGTATGGGAAAAGGTTGAGGAAGAATTAAGAGAATTCAGAGATGAGTATAATACAATTGAAAATACAGCCATCGATAAGGAGAAGGCCGAGGCTGAATTTGGAGATCTGCTCTTTTCTTTGATAAACTATGCCCGGTTCATTGATATAAACCCGGAAGATGCACTTGAAAAGACCAATAAAAAATTCATCAAACGTTTTCAATACCTTGAAAGCAAAGCTAAAGAGCTAGGTAAAAGCCTCAAGGATATGACTTTGACAGAAATGGATGTTTTCTGGAATGAGGCAAAAAACAGTTAAAAATTTCTACAATTAATGATTCAACAGAAAAATTTCTTTTTTCGGTTAATAAGATCTAAAATTACTTAAATCGAATTGCCTTAAGCGGCAAAATTCTGGTAACCAGCAATGAAGGAATAAGAAGTACCATTAAACTAATAAGCAAGGTGCCTGCATTGAGTAAAAGAATATCCTGAATATCTAATTGAACCGGAACAAAACTCATATAATAAGAAGACTGATCCAAAGTAAAAAAGTGGGTATGATACTGAAAAAGACCTAATCCGATACCAAGTAAATTTCCACTCAATAAGCCAATTCCGATCAGGTAAGTGGCGTTGTACAGAAATATTTTACGGATATTCCAATTAGAACTTCCCAGAGCTTTCAATATTCCGATCATATTGGTACGTTCTAGGATCATGATCAATAAAGCAGATATCATATTGATCACCGCAACGGCCATCATGAGGATCAGGATTACCTGAGTATTCACATCTAATAAAGACAACCATTCAAAAATTGTAGGATAATATTCCTTTACCGTATATGATTTGAGCTCAAGCCCAAGGTCTTCATAAACCTTATTCTCAATGATATCCAGATCTTTAAAATCCTTAACTCTCAACTCATAACCACCAACCTGCGAAGGTTGCCACTTGTTAAGACTTCTGATTAATTCCAGATCACCAATCACAAATATCTTATCAACCTCTTCAACACCCAGATCATAGATTCCTGCAATTTCAAATTTTCTTTTCCTGAGTGAATTTTCAATAAAATACATCAGGAAGTCATCTCCTACCTTCAAATTTAGCCTATCGGCAGTATATTTCGAGATTAATATCTGGGAGCGTGATTTAACAGAATCTGAAAAATCAATTACATTACCTGCAACAAGTATCTTTTTAAAATATTCCCAGTTATACGATTGATCAACCCCTTTTAATACAACTCCCTCGGCTTCATCACCTGCATTGATAATGCCTGGCTTTGTAGCAAAAGGCTGTATAAATGAAATTCCTGATGTTGCACTAATTTTTTTGAACGCAGAATCTGAAATACTAAAGGGAGTGTTTTCGTAAGAGGTATTCAAGTCAAGTTTAGCAATCTGAATATCTCCAGAAAAACCCCTAACCTTTTCTCTGATCTCAGATTTAAATCCTTTAACGATAGCTACGGCCAAAATCATTACGGCAAGTCCAAGCATAATTCCAAGAATTGCGATACGCACAATTAGCTTTGAAAAAGTACGTTTAGAGTTAAACGTAATGCGCTTTGCGATGAAAAAAGGTAAATTCAATCCTGAAATGGTTTTTTTTGTACCTTAGCAAAGATGCATTTTTTTTAATTTCGTTTCAGAAACAATTAGCCATAAAGGTTCATTTTTACTTGATTTAATCAAACCCTATCATGTTCCGTTTTAAATATTTAATTATAGCAGTATTTACTTTAATTGCCTACAGATCATCAGCGCAGCAGATACAAACAGGCAGAAATCCGGTTCCTGATCCCAGAAATATTAAAATTGAAAGTATCGACAAAGTTCGTGGCAAACTACGTACCGGAGCAGAGCAAACAGAACTTTACCTTCCTTATCTGAAAGGAAAACGGATAGGAATGGTTGTAAATCCGACTTCTGTTATTGGAAGCACTACAGTTGTAGATAGTTTATTAGCTCTGGGTGTTAAAATAGTAAAAATATTTGGCCCTGAACATGGTTTTCGCGGTGATGCAAGTGCAGGAATTCATGTAGATGATAGCTTTGATGCAAAAACTGGTATACCTGCAATATCGTTATACGGTAAACATAATAAACCGACTAAAGAAGATCTTGCAGATATAGATCTGATGATTTATGACATCCAAGATGTTGGGGTAAGGTTTTATACCTATATAAACACACTTCAACATGTTATGGAAGCTTGTGCAGACAATGATAAAGAATTACTTATCCTAGATCGTCCAAACCCAAATGGTTTTTATGTTGATGGACCCATTCTGGATCCAAAATTGAAGTCAGGGATCGGAATAAATCCTATTCCTATTACACACGGGCTTACCATTGCTGAATATGCTCAGATGCTAAATGGCGAAGAGTGGCTTGCAAATAAGGTAAAGTGCAAGATTAAGGTGATCAAGAATGCCAATTATAATCATACTATGCCTTATATATTACCAGTTAAGCCATCACCTAATTTGAATACTGCACAGTCTATTTTACTGTATCCATCCCTTTGTTTATTTGAAGGAACTATTATTAGCCAGGGCCGTGGCACCTATTTTCCATTCACAATTCTGGGAAATCCTGACCTAAAAGGGAAATATAAATTTTCATTTGTTCCTAAAGGTATTAAAGGCATGAGCGAAACTCCCTTGCATATGAATAAAGAATGCTATGGAATAGATCTACGCCAATATAATACCAATAAGATCCGCAAAGAAGGTGAAATTAATTTGAGCTGGTTAATAGAATTGTATAATGCATACCCATACAAAGATAAATTCTTTGACTTCAAGCAAAGTAATCAAATGGGCAATTTCGACAAACTAGCAGGTTCATATGACTTGAAACAGCAGATCATTGCCGGAAAATCAGAAGAAGATATCCGCCAAAGCTGGGAACCCGGCTTATCAAAATACAAGTTAATGAGGAAAAAGTATTTATTGTATCAATAGAAAAGGAAGTAGGAAGCAGGAGGTCGGAAGTAGGAAGTAGGAAGCAGGAAGCAGGAAGTAGGAACCAGGAGGTCGGAGGCCTGAAGCAGGAGGTCGGAAGTATGAAGCCGGAGATCGGAAATCATCATCCCTCATACATCGTACCTCATACCTCATATCTCAAATCTCATATCTCATATCTAACATCTCATATCTAACATCTCATATCTAACATCTCATATCTAACATCTCATATCTAACATCTCAATATGAAAATAGTATTCATGGGTACCCCCGATTTTGCTGTAGCATCTTTGAATGCATTATTAGAAGCAGGTTTTGACCTAGTTGGAGTCATAACAGCTCCTGATAAACCAGCAGGCAGGGGTCAAAAGATCAATGAGTCTGCAGTAAAGCAATTTGCAGTAGAAAAGGGACTAAAAATACTCCAGCCTGTTAAATTAAAGGATCCTGAATTCATTCAAGAATTACGGTCATTAAATGCAGACCTTCAGGTTGTAGTTGCCTTCAGAATGTTACCTGAAATTATATGGAATATGCCTGTAAAGGGTACTATAAATCTTCATGGATCTCTCCTTCCACAATACAGGGGTGCTGCACCCATAAACTGGGCTATAATTAATGGTGAAAAAGAAAGCGGGGTGAGTACATTCTTACTGAAGCAGGAGATTGATACTGGCGATATCTTATTTTCTGAGAAGGTAAATATCGAGGAAAAAGATACGGCTGGTGATTTGCATGATAAATTAATGATTGTTGGCGCAAAACTCCTTGTAAAAACAGTAAAAGCAATTGAATTAAGTGATTATAAAGAAATTCCACAGGATATTAACAAAGGAGAGACTTTAAAATCAGCTCCTAAAATTTTCAGGGAAGATTGTCAGATCAACTGGAATCAACCGGCTATGACCATATATAACCATATTAGAGGGCTCAGCCCCTATCCTGCTGCTTTTTGTCTTTTTCAGGAAAAAACATTGAAGATCTTCCAAGCCGAAGTAAACTATTCAAAACATACATTAGAAACGGGAAGTTTTCAAACCGACCATAAAGCGACTCTTCAATTTGCCTGTGCTGATGGCTTTATTTCTATTCTAGAATTGCAATTAGAAGGTAAAAAGAAAATGAAAATCGACGAATTTTTAAGAGGTATACGCCTACAATAGAATTTTTTAAAGCAGATTCAATTTTTCACTCAGAAATTTTGACATTTCATTAAAATATCGTTTGCTATTATATCCCATAACCCATTGAATACCTTTTGCTGCATTGGTAATAAAAACCTCATCCGCTTCATTTAAAATATCCGGATTTACTTGTGCTTCAATAAGCTCTATACCATTTTCTATTGCTAAACGCATAACTACCTGTCTCATCACACCACCTATACAACCTTCAATTAAAGATGGAGTGTATAACTTTCTGTCATATACCACAAATACATTACTGCTGATTGACTCGCATAAGAATCCATATTGATTTAAGATCATTACTTCATCCAATTTATGCTGATTTTTAAAAATACCAGCAAGAACATAGATCAGAGAATTACAAGTTTTAAGATTGGAAAGTATATTAACCGATTTCGTCAATTCATCATATACGTCGATAATAAGTCCTTTATTATTGAATGTATACTGACTTTCATCCATACTTTGGCTCTCCAGTACGTAGGCCATTTTATTTGAATCCGGACTATATAAACCACCTGAATCACGAAAAACAGTTAGTCTAAATCTTGCATTAGGTCCAATTTTGTTTCTTCGTGCAAGCTCATCAACTTTCTCTCGTAAAAACCATGAATCTAGATGAAAGCCATTCTCTAATTTAAGAATTTTCATTCCCTTTAGAACCCTGTCAATATGAAGATCTGGAAATTTCAATTCACCGTTCATATACCTCATCGATTCAAAAAGACCATCGCCATACCTAAAACCTCGGTTACTGACAGTAAAGATCTGATGATCAGATGAAATAATACTTCCATTTAAATTAATGAACTGCTTAATCATTCTTATTCTTTTATATAATTACGCCATTTCTCTATTACTGAGGATATATCTTCCGGTAGTTCAGTTTCAAAATGAATAAATTTTCTTGTTGTTGGGTGTATAAACCCTAAAGATTTAGCATGTAAGGCTTGCCTTGGCAGGATTTCAAAACAATTCTCAACAAACTGCCGATACTTATTGAATACGGTACCCTTTAAAATCTTGTCGCCACCATAGGTGCTATCATTGAATAATGGATGTCCGATATGCTTCATATGTGCTCTGATTTGATGAGTACGGCCTGTTTCAAGCTGACATTCGATTAAGGTAACATAATTGAATCGTTCCAAAACCTTATAATGAGTGACTGACCACTTACCTTTAGTTTCATCATCATAAACAGCCATAACCTTACGATCTTTAATACTCCTTCCAATATACCCAGTAACAGTGCCATCTTCAGTAAGATCTCCCCAAACAAGCGCTATATACTTTCTGCTGATCGAATGATCAAAGAATTGTTTGGCTAGAAATGTAATCGCCCATTCATTTTTACTGACCAGTAATAATCCTGAGGTATCCTTATCAATTCGATGAACCAATCCAGGTCGACCATCATTTCCGGGCATTTGAGGCAATTGCTGTGAATGAAAAACCAATGCATTAACCAGGGTTCCTGTATAATTATTAAACCCAGGATGCACAACCATTCCAGGCGCCTTATTGACCATGATCACATCATCATCTTCAAATATGATATCAATGGGAATATCTTCTGGATACACCTCTGTATCACGGGGAGGATGAGGCAAAACCATTGAAATTATATCCAGAGGCTTAACTTTATAACTAGCCTTTACCACCTTATCGTTAACTAAAACGTTACCAGCATCTATTGCATTCTGGATACGATTCCGCGAGGTATTCTCTGTTCGGATAATCAAAAATTTGTCGAGCCTTAATAATGACTGGCCCTTATCCACTACAATGCGCAGGTGTTCATAAAGATCCTGTTCCTCTAAATCCTGATTCTCATCTGTCATAGTACAAAATTAAACCTTTGTAAGGATTATTAAGAATAAAGAATCATTGAACTGAATAGATTTAAACGATCTACATAAATCATGTATTTATCATGCTGATTGATTAAAAGAATTTACCTTTATTGTTGATATTTAAGGGATATACTTTAACCCTGCAGGATCAATAAAAAAATAGTTATTAAACAAGGTTTGCCTAAAATGACCTATAAATAAAAATCGAATGAGAGAAAAAATGTTTTTCCGAATTTTTATTGCCATTCTGATCATTTTTAATTCAGATTCAGCATTTTCACAAAGCGATGTGTCAGGCTTGATAAAATCAGGGCCAGCAGATGCAACAAAGCTAGTTCAAGCTTATTTAAAACCACTTTTTAAAGGATTTGGAGTAGGATTAAACTCGGGATGGAACAATTCTGCCCACTCTAAAAATTTAATGCGTTTTGATCTTCGCATCGGATTGACTGGAGCAGTTGTTCAGCCAATGGATGAAACTTTTGACCTAACAAAAATCGGATTGTCTAATAATATAAGGCCCACAAATTCAGCTCAAACCCTTACACCTACATTTGCTGGGGGGAATTCTTTAAATACACAGTTAACTATATATGATTCAGCTAATCAACCCATTGAATCATTCACCATGCCAAAAGGAACGGGCCTAAATATGATACCAGCCCCACAATTACAAGGTTCAATTGGACTTCCGCGAGGTATAGAGCTTTCTGTAAGGGCCATGCCAAAAGTCAACATCGGAACTAATATCGGATCGATAGGAATGTATGGCGCTGGATTAAAGGTTGAATTACTGCCACTTATATCCGGCATGGCCGACAAAGTATTCCCGATTGATATTGCTGTAGCAGCAGGTTATACTCAATTCAGCTTTGAAGTTCCATTGAATGTCCCTGTACCTTCTGGCTCAATCCCTGCAGCTCCTGCTCAGGTACAGGACTTTTCAAACCAGCAGATTGAAGCAAAATTTTCAGGAATCAATGCAGAAGCAATCATCTCAAAAAGATTTTTGGTATTCACTCCATTCTTAAGTTTGGGTTATAATACCGCCAAAACCGATGCTGGCTTAAAGGGGAATTACCCCATCGTTACCAGTGTAACTCCACTAGGTCAAAAAATATATACAAACTATACAAATCCAGTAAATATTAATCAAACTGATATCAACGGATTCAGAACAAATATCGGCTTCCAGCTAAACCTTGCTTTTTTCAGAATATATGGCTCTTATAGCATGGCTGAATACAATTCATTTAATGGTGGTATCGGATTTGGGTTGGGGAAATAACATTAAGGGGAAATATTTAATCAGCCAAAGAATCCAGAAGTACAATGATTGAACTTGATATTCATAGTCCGGTTGAAGAAATCAAAAACCCTTTATTTATAAAAAAAGGGATACAGGTTTTTGTAAAACGAGATGATATGATCCATCCCTTTATCTCTGGGAATAAATGGCGTAAGTTAAAGTATTTGTTAAGGGATGCCTATAAACTAAACAAAAAACATCTGGTTACATTCGGAGGTGCTTATTCCAATCATTTACTGGCAACTGCCTGTGTAGGAGCAAAATTCGGGTTTCAAACTACCGGCTTTGTTCGGGGCGAAGAAGTAAAAAACGAAACTATAACCTTATGCAGGCTATTTGGAATGCAGCTTATTTTTATTGACAGGGAGAGCTACAAACATAAAAAAAACTTGTTTGATCAGCATTTTCAAGATCATACCCAAGCTTATTTTATTGATGAAGGAGGTGCTGGAGCACTTGCAATAAAAGGATGTGCAGAATTAATAAATGAATTACCCGAAGTATATGATCATATATTTTGTGCAGCTGGAACAGGAACTACCGCATCAGGGATTATAAAAGGGATAACAGAATGTTCCATTCCAACATTAACTCACGTAATTCCGGTATTAAAGGGCGCAGAATTACTTAAAACTGAAATAGAAGAAAATACGAGTATTAATTCATTTGAGTTTCATGCTGGATATCATTTTGGGGGCTATGCTAAAACTGATGAAGAGCTTTTGACTTTTATCAAAAATTTCTGTAGTACAAGTGGTATATTAATTGACCCAGTTTATACCGGAAAAATGTTTTTTTCACTATTTGATCTGATCTCAAAAGATCATTTTAATCGGGGTAGTAAAATTCTAGCAATCCATACCGGTGGCCTATCCGGAATTTCTGGAATGATCAACAGATTTAATTTCTAAAGAAGCTATTTCAGGTAGAAATTGACTAGTTCTTACAGAATCACAGAGCTCTGAAACAATATCTTAAATTATTGACATTCAAATAATAGCTTTAAACAGTTTAAACCTATTATTTACTAATAACGAAGTAAAAAGGCTAAATTTGGTCATATGAGCCCTTTTTTTTATTTTTAGATCTATTCCCTTGACTATGTATAAGCTATCAGTATCCTCAGAAAAAGTCCAGGAATCTCTTAATAAACATATACTTGCTGATGGTTATGATTTAACTTTTGACATGGAAAAAAGTACTGGGGTTCATATCTATGATTCCAAATATAAACGTACGCTTTTAGATTTTTTTACCTGCTTTGCCTCTGTTCCTTTAGGCTATAATCATTCCAAAATGATTAATGATGAAGAGTTTAAAAAAAATCTGATGCTTGCTGCCCTAACTAACCCATCTAATTCAGATATATACACTACTCAGTACGCGCAGTTTGTTGAAACTTTTTCGCGAGTTGGGATTCCGGAATACCTTCCTCATGCCTTTTTCATTGCTGGTGGAGGTCTTGCAATTGAAAATGCCTTAAAGGTTGCCATGGACTGGAAAGTTCAGAAGAATTTTGAAAAAGGATATACTAAAGAACTCGGATTAAAAGTTCTACATTTTGAAAAAGCCTTTCATGGTCGTACCGGTTACACGTTAAGTTTAACCAATACAGTATCCGAAAAAACAAAATGGTTTGCAAAATTTGATTGGCCAAGGGTAAGTATTCCTGCTATTAAATTTCCATATACAGATAATGAATATGAAGATCTTAAAAAGAGAGAAGCACTTTCATTAGCACAGATTCAGCAAGCATTTCTGGATAATGAGGATGACATTTGCGCCATAATTATTGAACCGATACAATCAGAAGGTGGTGACAACCATGTGCGCCAAGAATTTCTTGAGCAATTACGACTTATAGCTGATGAAAATGATTGTTTTTTAATATACGATGAAGTTCAAACTGGTGTAGGCCTATCAGGTAAATTTTGGGCTCATGAGCATTTTGGTGAGCTTGCACGTCCGGATATACTTGCTTTTGGGAAAAAAATGCAGGTATGTGGAATACTTGTGGGCACTAAAGTAGATGAAATAAAAAGCAATGTTTTCAAAGTGTCATCACGGATCAACTCCACTTGGGGAGGAAGCCTTGTAGATATGGTTCGATCTACTCGCATTCTTGAAATTATTGAAGAAGATAACTTATTATCTAATGCTGGCACTTGCGGAAATTATCTGCAGGAAAGATTAGTTGAAATCTCTAAAAAGAATGAAAAGGTTGGAAATGTACGGGGTTTAGGATTAATTACAGCCTTTGACTTGCCAAGTAAAGATATGCGCGATCGATTTATTACTAAAGGAATGGAGGAAAATATTATGTTCTTGGGTTGTGGTGAAAAAACCATTCGTTTTAGACCTGCCTTGATCATTGAAAAAAATCATATTGATATAGGAATTGAAGTTATAGAGAAAATTATTCCAAGCCTGTAAAAAAGAACTTATACAGTCCTATTTTAATCCGATCTGGTTTTACAAAACTTACTTCAAATCCATTAAATCATCAATGCCAAGTAATTTTCTACAGGTAAAACCCTCGGCATGAATAGCATTGATTGACTTTCCTAATTCGCGGGAACGTGCCTCTATTGATTTTAAAAAGTGAGGCGTAGAAATATAGGTTTCTTGATCTTCACTTAATGAGTTAAAAAACTGGGTTTTGAAAGCATGAATACATTCCATTTTTTTATCCCAAAAATTGCTTACATCTACTATAATATCAGGTTCAATATATCTGTCCTGAATGTACTGAAGCAGCAAACGGGGTCTATAAGCCATTTGGGATTCCCGATGCAGCTCTGTCTTAATTTTAGGAAGTCCTGAAAGAAAAACTGCATCATTTATTAGATCACTCGCTCTACGATGGTCAGGATGACGGTCATGTAAAGCATTACATAAAACAATTTCAGGAGTATATTTACGGATCATCTGAATAATCTTAAGTTGATGTTCCTCATCATTACGAAAAAAACCATCCCTCATTTCAAGATTTTGGCGCACATGCAAACCTAATATCTTAGTTGACTCAGCTGTTTCCTGATCACGCGTTTCAGCTGTCCCACGGGTACCTAATTCACCTCTGGTAAGATCGATTATACCAACCTTTCTACCTCCAGCAATATGTTTTAAAATTGTTCCGGAACATCCTAATTCTGCATCATCTGGATGCACCGCAAATACGAGTATGTCTAACTTCATAATGAGGTTGAATTCAGTAATTTATTAATCTTCTTTTTAATTCTAGAGGAGCTGGGCTTAGTAAATGGGTAAAAGAAATCCACAATCTCGCCTTCCTTATTGATTAAATATTTATGAAAATTCCATCTCGGACTGGCACCTACACTTCCATTAAGTTTTTTATCAGAAAGAAATTTATACAATGGATGAGCATATTCACCTCTGACACGAATCTTATCGAAAACAGGAAAGCTTACTCCAAAATTAATTTCGCAAAAAGTACTGATAGCGGCTCCTTCTAATGGTTCCTGTCCACCAAAATCATTTGAAGGAAAAGCAAGGATCTCAAAATCATCACCTTCATGATCCTTGTAAAGTTTTTCAAGATCTTTTAGTTGAGGAGTAAACCCGCATTCTGAAGCAGTATTTACAATTAACAATACTTTACCCTTATAATCCAGCAAATTCGTTTCTGTACCGTTCAATCTTTGGACAGTGAACTGGTAAACTGATTTTTTATTCATAGATAGCTGTAAGAATAATAGCCAGCGGCTTGTATGATAGCTTCAATATCCCGGTCTTCTTGAGGATCGTAAGTGTTTTTGAGGTTATTACCGAAAAATCTTGCAATAGACTGGTAAAAGAACGCAGTTATTCCACCTTTCATATCTTTCAGTAGATCATAACTACTTGTTCCTGTTTCTCTATCGATCAATTTAATCAAAATCCCGCCTTGTGTAATCGTCAGATTTTTAATCTCCTTATTAAACATATCTTTTATTTCACCTTCAAAGGCCTTTATTAATACTCTTTTGTCTTTTCTGCTTTTCGCATAATTCAATTGTACTTGCAGTTCTGAATATTTCCTCCTGGCATACATAGCATAAGGCAAAACTTTTAGAACGTTATATCTTAAGCGATTGAATTTAACTTTTTCTTCAGGCGACTTAAATAAGCGGGTATCAGTGATGGTAATTTCAGGAATAACAATCCAGGGTATTAATTCATTATCTATGTTAGTGGTGGAAACCCGTATAGTATCAGCCATGCCTTTAACGGTTGGATCATTCTTATACTGAGCTAATGCCAATTTTGACATCAAAACCATTAAAAGTATTATAGATAGCTTCAAAAATTTCATAAATTTATACGATACAAAAATACAGCTAATATTTATAATTATTAATACCCAGATTTAGAAATTGTAACCTATTAAAAATGTTAACGTTTTTTAGAAATAGCTATTGTGTTAAAGGATGAAAGAACTTGTGATTGATATTGAAGCTGAAAAGAAAGAGATACTCAAGAGATATCGTGCCTTATTAAGAGCTTGTAAGCCTACTATGCAAAAAGGCGACAAGCGAATGATTCGAATTGCATTTGATATGGCATTACAAAGCCATCAGAATATGCGAAGAAAATCTGGTGAGCCTTATATCTACCACCCAATTGCTGTAGCACAAATAGCTGCACAGGAAATTGGTTTGGGCACTACATCCATCGTTTGTGCGCTATTACATGATGTTGTTGAAGATACTGATATAGCACTTGATGATATTGAGCGTGAGTTTGGCAAAAAAGTTGCAAAGATTATTGACGGATTAACCAAAATATCTGGGGTATTTGATTATAACAGTTCTTTACAAGCCGAAAATTTTAGAAAAATGCTTCTCACTCTTGCAGATGATGTACGAGTGATTTTAATCAAACTGGCCGATCGTTTGCATAATATGCGTACGATGGACTTTATGCCCAGAGATAAGCAACTAAAAATTTCATCAGAAACCGTGTATCTCTATGCTCCCTTAGCACACCGTCTGGGGCTTTATACCTTAAAATCGGAACTTGAAGATCTTGCCATGAAATACATGGAACCGGTAACTTACAAGTTCATTGCTCAGCAGCTAAATGAGAAAAAAGCAGAGAGAGAAAATTTTATCAGAGATTTTATCACTCCAATCAATGAAATTTTAAATGAGCAAGGTCTTGATGCAGACCTTTACGGAAGACCCAAGTCCATCCATTCCATCTGGACAAAGATGCGGAAGAAAAATATACCTTTCGATGAAGTTTATGACCTTTTTGCGATCCGCATCATCTTAAACAGCAAACCTGAAAGTGAAAAATCAGATTGCTGGAAAGCATACTCTATAGTTACAGATCTATACCATCCCAATCCGGATCGCCTTCGCGACTGGATATCTTCGCCTAGGGCAAACGGATATGAATCATTGCATACTACAGTAATGGGCCCAAGAGGACAGTGGGTAGAAGTGCAGATCCGCACCAATCGAATGAATGAAATTGCTGAGAAAGGATTTGCTGCGCATTGGAAATATAAAGAAGAACCCAATACAGACAGTGGACTTGATCAATGGATTCAAAAAGTAAGGGAGCTTTTAAGCAACCCAGAAGCCAATGCACTTGATTTTTTGGATGACTTTAAGATGAATTTGTTTTCGGATGAGATCTTTATTTTTACACCAAAAGGTGCATTGATTCAGCTTCCTGTTGAAGCTACCGCGCTCGACTTTGCATTTGAAATCCATACCGATATTGGGGCAAGTTGTATCGGAGCCAAGGTTAATCATAAACTAGTACCATTGTCTTATAAACTTCAAAATGGTGATCAGGTAGAGATCATTACTTCTGGAAAGCAAAGTCCAAAAGAAGACTGGCTGAGTTTTGTGGTTACTGCCAAGGCAAAATCTAAGATCAAATCTTCATTAAAAGAGGAAAAAAGGAAGATTGCTGAGCAAGGTAAAGAAATATTGGAACGCAAACTAAAATCATTAAAAGTAACTTACAATACCGATAATCTGTATAAACTTTCTTATTATTTCAAGCTTCCATCTACTCTAGATCTTTTTTACACAGTTGCACAGGGAAAAATTGATATCAGACACCTAAAAGAGTTTGTAGCTTCTGAAAAAGTTATAGAGAATAAGCCAGAAAAGGTTGACAATGGTTATAATGAAGAGCTACTCAAGAAAGTTAAAGGAGACGATAATGACACCTTATTAATTGGTGAAGATCTTCAAAAACTAGATTATAAACTTTCAAGCTGCTGCAACCCAATTCCAGGAGATGATGTATTTGGGTTTGTAACCGTTGGCGATGGCATTAAAATACACCGGACTAATTGCCCAAATGCTGCCAAACTGATGTCAAATTACGGGTACAGGATTGTAAAAGCGAAATGGAATTCACAAAAAGAGTTAGCATTTTTAACTGGATTACATATCACAGGTTTTGATGATGTTGGATTGATCAATAAAATCACAACAGTAATTTCTAGTGATTTCAAAGTTAATATGCGATCAATCACTGTTGATACTGATGAAGGCATTTTTGAAGGTTCGATCATGGTTTATGTAAACAATACAAAACATCTAGACAATCTCATTAATAAGCTTAAGGAAGTAGTTGGGGTTACTTCAGTAACTCGTTTCGATTCAAATACAGAAGATTTGGTAAAGGCTTCCTAATTAAATACTGAATATTCTTATTTTTTGGATAAATTTGAATTCACTAAAACATACTATGTCCGGAAAAGACACTATTGCACTGGTAATTAAAATTTTTGAGGCCTATCTTGAAAATAAAAGCTTGCGAAAAACCCCGGAACGCTACGCAATCCTGGAAGAAATTTATTCCAGAAGCGACCATTTTGATGTGGAATCATTGTATATCCACATGAAAAACAAGAAATACCGGGTAAGTCGTGCCACTGTTTACAATACGCTTGAACTTTTGGTTTCATGCGATCTCGTTACCAAGCATCAGTTTGGTAAAAATATGGCGCAATTCGAAAAATCTTATGGCTATAAGCAGCATGATCATATTATCTGTTTAGATTGCGGCAAAGTAGTAGAGTTTTGTGATCCTAGAATTCAACAGATTCAAAGTATGATGGGTGAAATTCTAAAATTCGAAATAAAACATCATTCTCTGAATTTATATGGTAACTGTTCCAGACTTAAGGAAGGCCATTGCGATTCATTTCAAACTAAAAATTAACATTAATATACCCATACCCCGTATTTTATATCATGACTGTTGACGTATTGTTAGGCCTCCAATGGGGCGATGAAGGAAAAGGAAAAATTGTTGATGTATTAAGTCCGGAATACGACTTAATTGCCCGTTTTCAGGGTGGACCCAATGCAGGTCATACATTGGAGTTTGATAATCAGAAATATGTTCTGAATACTATTCCTTCTGGAATATTCAACGATAAGGCTATGAACCTAATCGGAAATGGGGTGGTGATTGATCCGATCACCTTAAAAAGAGAACTTGACAATCTGAAAAAAAACGGGTTTGATCCGGTTGCCAGAAAAAAAATGGTAATTGCCCGAAAAGCACACCTTATTTTACCTACTCACCAATTACTAGATGCAGCATCTGAAAGTAATATGGGCGCAGCAAAGATTGGCTCAACCTTAAAAGGTATCGGTCCAACTTATATGGATAAGACAGGCAGAAATGGCTTACGTGTAGGCGATACCATGCTAAAAGATTTCCGTGAGCGATATGATAGACTGGTAAATAAACACCGATCCATTTTATCACATTATGGTGAAATACCTGATTATACTGAAAAAGAAACTGCATTTTTTGAGGCAGTAGAATTATTGAAATCAATACCTCAGGTGGATAGCGAGCATTTTGTAAATCAATATTTAAGAGAAGGAAAAAAAGTACTGGCCGAAGGAGCTCAAGGCACTATGCTTGATATTGATTTTGGATCATACCCTTTTGTAACCTCATCTAACACCACTACCGCAGGTGCTTGTACAGGCCTTGGCGTTGCACCAAAAAACATTGGAAGTGTAATTGGAATATTTAAAGCATACTGTACAAGAGTGGGCAGCGGTCCATTCCCAACTGAGCTTGAAAATGAAACAGGCGAAGAACTCAGAAGAATTGGCCATGAATTTGGAGCAACTACAGGCCGACCACGCCGATGTGGCTGGATTGACCTTCCTGCATTAAAATACGCCATCATGCTTAATGGAGTAACCGAAATGGTGATGACCAAAGCTGATGTGCTGAGCGGATTTGAAACCATTTATGCCTGTACGCATTATAAATACGATGGTGAAGTAATTGACTACATGCCCTATGATATCAATGCTGTAAAAGCAGAACCTATATTTGAGGCTATACCAGGATGGGCAGAAGATATCACAGGAATTCGCGAAATCGATGCCATTCCAGAAAAATTAAAGAATTACATCGACTATCTTGAAAAACATCTGGGTGTGCCGGTAAAATATCTTTCTGTAGGTCCTGATCGCGTACAAACGCTAACACTCTGCTAATAAAGACTGCTCAAAAATTTATATGGCAGCCATTATGAATTAATGTATCTATGTTAAAAGTTTTTAATACTGATAATCCAGACACGTTTAAACTAAAGGGCTTACATTGGGCAAATTCATTTTCGACAGCATGTTATTTTGATTCCAATCATTATTCTGATCCCTATTCAGCATTTGATGTTTTTATAGCAGCGGGAGTAAAAAAAGAACTGAATCATTCAGATAAAGGATCATTTGATCAATTAAATGACCTTTTAACTGAAAACCATGACTTTATTCCAGGTTACTTTGCCTATGACCTTAAAAATCAGGCAGAAGATTTATATTCCCTTAATCCAGATCATCTCGGCTTTCAGGATATTTTCTTTTTCCTGCCTCAACATTCCATTCAAATAAAGGGAAATAAGGTTCAGATCACTACTGATGTACCTGATGATCTTTGGAAAGTTCTGAATGAGTATGAGATACCAAAATCAGGAAATGCTACTACAAAACCAAAAATTCAAAGCCGCTTTAGCAGGGAAGAATATATTAGCTCAGTCAAGGAAATTCAGAAACATATTCAAAGGGGGGATATTTATGAACTTAACTTTTGCCAGGAATTTTATGCTGAAAACTATTGCATTAACCCTCTTGAAGTCTTCATTCAACTAAACGATATATCACCTACCCCATTCGCAAACTATTTCAAAATAAATAATCACTTCATTATTTCAGCAACTCCGGAGCGATTCCTTAGTCGTAGAGGGAATAAATTGATTAGTCAGCCAATAAAAGGCACTTCTTCAAGAAAATCAAATATAATTCAGGATGAAGAGCAAAAGAATTTGCTCCTTAAGAATGAAAAAGAAAGGTCTGAAAATGTAATGATTGTGGATTTGGTGCGAAACGATCTGACTAAAAGCGCAAAGCCTGGGACTGTAAAAGTAGAAGAACTTTTTGGCTTATATAGCTTCAAACAAGTTCATCAAATGATATCCACAGTAGTTTGCCAAGTAAAAGAAGACCTTCAAAATACCACAATAATTTCGAACACTTTTCCAATGGGATCAATGACCGGTGCTCCCAAGATAAGTGCGATGCAACTTGCAGAAAAATACGAACGCAGCAAACGCGGCGTATATTCTGGGGCCCTTGGATATTTTGCTCCCAACGGCGATTTCGACTTCAATGTAGTTATCCGTACTATTCTTTACAATGCCGATTCAAACTACCTGTCTTTTCATGCCGGAAGTGCAATCACATTGGATTCAGAACCAGAAAAGGAATACGATGAATGTTTATTAAAAGGCATGGCTATCCTTGAAGTCTTATCCCTGAATACACCTTAATTACGTCCTTTATTAGTAAAGAGAGCAGGAAAAAACAGAACAAACCTAACAGCCGCGCTGATCTAAGATAATCTTACTGCGGTTCTGTTAAAAAATACAAGGAGATGTTATTCCTTTCTTTTAAACAGATCTACTTTAGATTCTTTCCCTTTTAATAGCCGTTCAATATTTTTTTGATGGGTTACTAAGATTAATACACAGATACACATTCCATAGAGTACAACTGAACGTATAGGAGATTGAAATATGAAAATAACACTTAAAGGGAAGGAAAATCCTGAAAGTATTGAACTCAATGAAACATATTTTGAAATCAATAAAACTACAACAAAGGTAAGGACACAAATCAAAGCTGCCCCAGTGTGTACTGCTAATATCATTCCAAATAAAGTTGCTATTCCTTTTCCACCGCGAAATCCTGCAAAAACAGGAAATAAATGGCCCATCACTGCGGTAACACCAAGTGCAAGCTGGTAATTAACGAACTGAACTGAATCTTGCGGGCCCGTTACCGATAATCCAATCAAATACGCCAGATTGGTTGCAGTATAGCCTTTTAATATGTCCAGAACCATTACTGCAATACCTGCCTTTTTTCCTAAAACCCTGAAGGTATTGGTGGCACCTGCATTTCCGCTACCATATTCCCTGACATCAATCCCATAGAATGCCTGTCCTATCCACACTGCCGTCGGTATAGAGCCAAAAAGGTATGCTAAAATTAAAGCCGAAATAGAGTAAATTGAAATCATTCAGATGCAATATTACTAATTCAATCAGGTGTAATGATTAAATTTTTATTTTTTTAGGGATTTACTGCCTTTAAACTCATGTCAAGACTTCTTACCGAATGTGTCAAAGCGCCCATGGATACATAATCAACGCCACAATGTGCATAATCTAGGACATTTTCTTCCGTTATTCCTCCCGATGCCTCGGTAATATAAACCCCATTGATCTGTTCAACAGCTTCTCTGAGGGCCACAAAATCAAAATTATCAAGTAATATTCTGTCTACACCACCTATTTCAATCACCTGGCTTAACTCAAGAAGGCTTCTAACTTCTATTTCAACTGGAATAGTAATTTGGTTTATTGTTAAGTAATTTTGTGCAGATTGGATGGCATTGGTAATTCCGCCGGCATAATCAACATGATTATCCTTAATCAGAATCATATCATACAAACCAAATCTGTGATTAACTCCTCCCCCAATCTTTACAGACATTTTTTCAAGATAACGTAAGCCTGGAGTTGTTTTTCGGGTATCCAGAACCTGTGTGCCTGTCCCTTCCAGAATCTTTACAATCCGGTTAGTTTTGCTAGCAATACCACTCATTCTTTGCATGGTATTTAAAACGAGGCGTTCTGCTTTTAAGATAGAATGTACACTTCCCGAAACATAAAAGGCTATATCTCCATAATTTACGGTCTGCCCATCGTTAATTAATACTTCAACACTGAGTTTTGAATCAATAGTTTTGAAAATTTCTAAAGCTACCGCGATACCCGCAAGTATACCTGAATCTTTAATAAGTAATTTAGCTTTTCCTAACTGACCTGCAGGAATAGTTGAAAGTGATGTGTGATCCCCATCACCAATATCCTCAGCAATTGCATTAAGAATAAATGGTTCTACTATTTCTCTATCTAAATTCATTTAAATCAGCTGAGCCCAAAAATAGAAATACTTATTAATAAATCTATTCTTTGTTGTATTCGATCCTGATCAGCTTTATAAAGAAAAGCTCTAATTCCTTTAATATAGATACAGAAACAATTACTCTATAACACAAAAATGCAATTATTTTAAACAGTGAGTGTATATTTGCATTGTGGGAAATAAAAAAGCAATTCTTCTTATTCTTGATGGATGGGGCTACGGGAAACATGATAAATCTGATGCAGTAAATACTGCAAATACTCCTTTTTTCGATCAATTGATCAAAAACTATCCAAATTCTAAACTCGAGGCCTCTGGCCTAGCGGTCGGACTGCCTGATGGGCAAATGGGCAATTCCGAAGTTGGACACATGAATTTGGGTGCAGGCAGAGTGGTTTATCAGGAATTGGGAAGAATCAATAAAGCTGTAAAAAATAATGAGCTCGAAAATCATCCAGAATTAAAATCAGCATTTGATTATGCGAAGCTCGAAAATAAAAATGTACACTTTATTGGGCTATTATCAAATGGAGGAGTGCACTCTCATATCGATCATTTGAAAGGTTTATGCGATGCCGCCAAATCTAATCAGGTTAAAAATATATTCATTCATGCCTTTATGGATGGTCGTGATACTGACCCTAATTCAGGTCTCCGATTCGTCATGGAGCTGGAAGATCATTTGCAGGGTTCATCAGTTACAATTGCATCTGCTATAGGTCGTTATTTTGCCATGGACCGAGATAATCGCTGGGAACGCGTTAAATTAGCTTATGACCTAATGGTTCATAGTGTGGGAAATCCAAGCAATGATATTTCTGACAGTATACAGAATTCATATGAGCAAGGCGTAAGTGATGAATTTATCCAACCCATTGTAAAAATTGATAATGATGGTCTCCCAATCGGAAAAATTGAAGAAGGAGATGTTGTAATTTGTTTCAATTTCCGCACAGATAGAGGAAGGGAAATTAGCACAGTTTTAACTCAGCAGGCATTTCCCGAGTTTGAAATGAAACCTTTGAATCTGTACTATGTCACCATGACTAGTTATGATGAAACCTTTAAAAATGTTCATATCATATTTACTAAAGATGACCTGAATGATACTTTAGGCGCTGTACTTGAAAAAAATAATAAAAATCAGGTTCGTATTGCAGAGACTGAAAAGTACCCTCATGTTACTTTTTTCTTTTCTGGAGGAAGAGAAAAAGAGTTTAACAATGAAAAAAGGATACTTATTCCTTCTCCAAAAGTTGCCACTTATGATCTTCAACCTGAAATGAGTGCCAAACAAATCGCTGATGCAATATGTACAGAACTTGAAAATGGATGGCCTGATTTTGTTTGTTTGAACTTCGCAAATCCTGATATGGTTGGACATACGGGAGTTTTTAATGCAGTAGTCAAAGCTGTTGAAACGGTAGACCTATGTCTGCAGAAAGTGGTTGAATGCGGAGTGAAAAATGGATATTCATTCATCATTCTGGCTGATCATGGCAATGCAGATTACATGATTAATTCAGATGGCTCTCCAAATACCGCACATACAACAAACTTAGTGCCTTGTATACTCATAGATAAGGAGCACAAGCATATTCATGACGGAAAGCTGGGCGATGTTGCTCCAACAATACTTAAACTCATGAATATTTCAGCTCCTGAAATCATGACTGGTAGCATACTAGTATCCTAATGAGAAACCGTTCAATTTTCTGGATGTTTTTAATTCTGGCCTCCTGCAAACCGGCAGCAGAGCAGTCTTTTAAAGCTCCTTTTGAGGATATTAAAGGTTTTTTCGATTCTGAAGTAATTCGGTTAAACAAGAATGAGTCTGTTGTAGATAAAACCATCACTCAAAATGAGCTTTCAGAAACAAAAGCAGGGGTTCAAATTGACTGGAAAAATGAGCTAAGCCTTTTTACAGGATCTGATATCAATAAGGCCGCCTGGAAGGATAGTTACAAAATCATAAAAGATAGTAGCTCTATAGCATATTTCGCTATTGATACTAATTTGCGCACCAGAGAGATTCGGATCAAAATGGATTCAAATGGTAAAACCAAGCATATTCTGATCAAAAACAGCAGTAAAAACTATCTTTATGAGTCAACAGAAACACTGATTTATATTCCAGACTCAGCTTATAGCATTGACAAATACCAAAAAGTAATACTTCTAGGTAAAAACAAGTATCTAATCAGAGCTGAGATAAAAAAATAAAGCAAAAAAGAGTTTTATTTAAATCAGACTATCCTATTTCGGGATCGCTTTTTAGTTTTTTATAAACAAAAAGATAGAAATAAATAATCAACAGAAGTCCGGCAATAAAAAACACAATTGAATAAGGCCTAAAAGCATCATCAAAGTAAAATTCTCCGATCATCCAAACGGTATTGGCCATTATCCAAAAGCAAACCGCCAAATTATGGTACAATTCAGCCAATAGCTTTCTAAACTTGTAGGTAATGTAAAAAGCCAAGAAAAGAGTAGGAAATATCATTATAATTCCCAACACACGAATATCCATCACCCAGCAGGTATCTTTAATAAGCCAACAGGCGATGTGTAGATTTTCAAATTTTCTAATTGAGCTAATCATTGAGTTATTTGTATAGTCTAATATCTTTAAATATTCTCTAAAAAGAAAACCCGGACAAAGCCGGGTTTCAAAGAAAAATTTCAGAAGAATTATTTCAAATTTTGCATATATGATTTTGCATCTGCTAATTGGGTTATAATATCTCTTCGATCAGGAGTAATTGACAATACTTTTTCAAAATCAGAAATACAAGCCCTGAATGAGCTTGTAGCTTTATTTTTATCGTAAAAATTTGGAATTTTTTGGCCTTTTAGTACCCCGTAATCTCTATAGGCAACTGCTCTGTTTTGATAAAGTTTAACATCTTCAGCATTTAATTCAATGGCACGAGAAAAATCTTTTATAGATGAAAGAAGCAATTTTTCACGATCTGTATTTGAAATACCTTTTGTGTCATTTGCCATGATATTTCTAGCTTTACCTCTGTAGTAATAAGCACTATTCTCACTAGGTTTTAGTGAAATAACCCGATTGAAGGTATTTACGGCTAATTTATAACTGGCAGAATGATAATATGAATATCCCAGCATATACAGCGTATTTACATCTGTAGAATCTGTAGAAAGAGCCTTTTCAAGATTTGAAACAGCTGCTTTAAAATTTCCGTCAATCAGGGCTTTTTGCCCCATTTTATGGTAGGATGTTTGAGCGAATACAATATTCGCAGTTAAAAGCATTAAAAATAAACCTAAGAATAATCTCATTTGAATTGGGGGAAAATTATTTTGATTTAAGAACGACATATCGTAAATATTATTTTAAATGTACAAATTTATAAAACAGAAGAAAAAAGAAATTGTTATTTGAAATAAAGTAAAGGCTTAGCTTTTTCAGTATGATCACTGATTTCGTCATGTCATTTATTAACAGAAAAAGGAAACCTTTGATTGTTTGCTGTCAATTACAAGAGTAAAATTAACGGTAGAATTGTCGGTAAAAATAATTGAAACTGACTATTTCAATCAAGAATGAGAATTGGCACATACCTTGCAATTTAATATTCAGGCTATTTAAAAGCCTGAAAAAAAAATCAACTGTCATTATGACGTTATAAAGATATAGATGAGTAACTACGACAACTTTGACTTTAACCGTGCTTTGCCCTTAATAAATGAAGATACTGAGTTCTTTCCACTGATGTCTCAAGAGGACGAGGAGGAAATGAACAATGAACAGACACCCGACATTTTGTCGATTCTGCCTTTAAGAAATACCGTTTTATTTCCTGGTGTTGTTATTCCAATAACAGTTGGAAGAGATAAATCCATCAAATTAATAAAAGATGCCTATCGTGGCGACAGAATCATCGGGGTTGTTTCTCAGCGTGATGTGGCTATTGAAGACCCAACTTTTGAACAATTAAATCAGATTGGAACCGTAGCGCTTATTATTAAGATGTTACAAATGCCTGATGGAAATACAACCGTAATCATTCAGGGCAAACAGCGTTTCCGACTCAATGAAGAGGTCCAAAGCGACCCATACATCAAGTCAAGCATCCATAAATTTGAAGAAGTTCGCCCAAAAACTGACAAAGAGTTTAAAGCACTTATGGCTTCAATTAAGGAGATGGCTATGGAAATTATACAACTTTCTCCTAATATTCCGAGCGAGGCCGGTATAGCAATAAAAAACATTGAAAGTTCATCGTTCCTGATCAATTTTATCTCTTCTAACATGAATGCAGATGTGGCCTCGAAACAGCAAATGCTGGAGGTTGTCAACCTGCATGAGCGTGCAAAAATGGTTTTAGGCCATTTAACACAAGAACTTCAAATGCAGGAGCTCAAAAATCAGATTCAATCAAAAGTTAGAGTTGATCTAGATAAACAGCAAAGAGATTATTTTCTAAATCAGCAATTAAAAACTATTCAAGAGGAGCTAGGTGGAAACTCGCCCGATTTGGAAATAGAAAATTTAAGATCAAGAGCTACTAGAAAAAAATGGAGTAAAGACGCAGCCACTCATTTTAACAAGGAAATTGAAAAATTATCTAGAATGAACCCTGCAGCAGCTGATTATTCTATTCAAATCAACTATCTGGAATTACTTCTGGATCTACCATGGAATGATTTCACCAAAGATAATTTTGATTTAAAAAGAGCCGAAAAAGTACTTGAAAAAGATCATTACGGCCTAGAAAAAGTAAAACAGCGGATCATTGAATACCTGGCCGTTTTAAAACTAAAGCATAACATGAAGGCCCCAATACTTTGTTTGGTTGGCCCTCCAGGGGTTGGAAAAACATCCTTGGGGAAATCTGTTGCCAAAGCATTGGGCAGAAAATATGTCAGAATGGCTTTAGGTGGAATAAGAGATGAGGCAGAAATCAGAGGGCATCGCAAAACCTATATTGGCGCCATGCCCGGAAGGATTATCCAGTCTATAAAAAAGGCAGGCAGCTCAAACCCTGTTTTTGTTCTTGATGAAATAGATAAGGTTGGAAATGATTTTAGGGGAGATCCATCCTCTGCCCTGCTTGAAGTGCTTGATCCTGAACAAAACAATGCATTTTATGACCATTATGTGGAGGTAGATTATGATCTGTCGAGCGTGATGTTTATTGCTACAGCAAATTCATTGAGCTCTATACAACCGGCATTATTAGACAGAATGGAGATTATTGAAGTAAGTGGCTATACTATTGAAGAGAAAATTGAAATTGCCAAAAGACATTTACTACCAAAACAACGTGAGCAGCATGGAATTAAATCTAAAGATATTTCTCTAAAAACTAATGCTATTGAAAAAGTCATTGAAGATTATACCCGTGAATCAGGGGTTAGAGGGCTTGAGAAAAAAATCGGATCGCTGGTTCGTGGAATTGCAACTAAAATCGTAATGGAAGTAGAATACAGTCCTTCTGTAAGCAAGGCAGATGTAGAAACTATTCTTGGCCCACCAATATATGATAAAGACTTGTATGAAGGGAATGAGGTTGCAGGGGTAGTTACCGGACTAGCCTGGACGCAGGTAGGAGGAGATATCCTGTTTATCGAAGCAAGTTTAAGCCCGGGTAAAGGGAAATTGTCACTTACCGGTAATCTTGGAGACGTAATGAAAGAGTCCGCAACAATAGCCATGGCTTATTTACGTGCCAATGCCTCCAAATTTAATATTGATTTCCGCGTGTTTGATCAATGGGATGTACATGTACACGTTCCAGCAGGTGCAACACCAAAAGATGGACCATCAGCGGGAATTACCATGTTAACAGCTTTGACATCTGCATTTACCCAACGTAAAGTTAAACCTCACCTGGCTATGACCGGAGAGATCACACTTCGTGGGAAGGTATTGCCTGTGGGGGGAATTAAGGAAAAAATTCTAGCCGCAAAAAGAGCAAATATTAAGGATATAATTCTATCAAAATCTAATATGAAAGATATTCTAGAAATTAAAGAGGATTATATTAAAGATCTATCCTTCCATTATGTTAGCGAAATGAAAGAAGTTATAGAGATTGCGCTAAGCAAAGACAAAGTAAAAGATGCTATAGATTTAATAGTAAGAAAACCTGAGTCCGCTGCAGTACATTAAGCTAAAGTATTATAATATAGGCAGTATTTTATCGATAATATTAATTAGGTTTAGTATATCCTAAATAAAAATTAGATGAAAACAAAATATACTGCATTATTTACCCTTGTCTTGCTGTTTTTAAGCGTCCTTGTAAAAGGTCAGGAATCCGGTTCAACTTCTTCAGAAAACGGAAAAAGAGCACAAAATGTATTCGTTGAGCTAGGCGGTCAAGGATTGTTATTTACCGCCAATTACGACTCTCGTTTTTCTAAACGCAGAGATGGCCTTGGCGGCAGAGCAGGAATTGGTTATATCTCTATAGGAGGCGATAATGCAAGCACCGTGCCTTTATCGCTGAACTACCTGCTTGGAAAGGGAAGACAATTTTTTGAGATCGGTCTAGGTGCTACACTCCTAGCTACTAGTGGCAATGATAACTCATTTTTATTTAATGAAAACAACAGTAATATTATAGGGACTATGAGTTTTTCTTACAGACTTCAACCTATTGATCGAGGATTTTCTTTCAGGGCGGGACTCACTCCAATTTTTAACAAGAATTTTTTTATTCCTTATTATGCAGGATTAAGTCTGGGTTATAGTTTTTAATGCTGAAAAAATGCATAGTTTGACAGATTGAATTTTCAAATAAACCTTACTTACTTGTAGAATAAATGAAAAAAAATATAGTATTGTTTACTCTTTTCATTTGTCTATCACATTTTTTTTCAGAGGCCCAAACTAACACTTACAAAAGCGAATTCGGATTCAGAAGTGAAAACGACTCCTACCTTGCAAGTGGAAAAGACCGGTATTATACCAACGGCTTATTACTAACCTTTCGTACTGCAATAGATCAAAGCACATTGAGAAACAAAAAACTCAATAAAATGATCCTTGAATTTGAAGCAGGTCAAAAAATATACAATCCTCAATCGGGAAGTATCTTGGATATTGTATATGTTGACCGCCCCTTTGCAGGGTATTTACATGCCGGAGCCGCTCTTAATCTATTGTACAATTCAGAGAATAATTTAAGGCTAAGCGTGCAGTCTGGAACCATTGGACCAGCCGCTCTAGCAAAAGAAGCACAAGAATTAATGCACAATGGTTTTGGGTTTTACGAGATTAGTGGATGGCAGTGGCAGGTTAAAAACGAACTAGCGATAAACGCAACTGCAGAATATAACTATTTAATAAATCGATCAAGCTCGGGCAAACTTGATTTATCAGCTAACACTTACATTAATATTGGAAACACTTTTTCAGGAGCCGGTGTTGGTATCATGTTCCGTACCGGAGCTATAAACCCATTGTATAATTCAGCAAGTTTGCAAAGCAGGCTTTCAAATAATAATGCTCAAAAGGACCAACAAAATAGAGAGTTCTTCATTTATGCAAAACCCATGTTGAATTATATCGCATACGATGCCACCATTCAGGGTGGTCTCTTTATAAAAGATAAAGGACCTGTGGTATTTGATATAAAGCCAGTTGTTTTCAGTCAGCAGGCAGGTGCAATTTATTCGCAAAAACGATTTACGGCCGATTTTTCAATAATTTTAAAGACCAGAGAAGTGGAAAGCATAGCAAAGTCAGATCAATTTGGTTCTATTGCATTTTATTATAGATTGAACTAGATCTGATCCGTATTGATCTAATCATTAAAATTACCCCTTCGGCTCATTTTTTTCAAAGCTGTTAATTGCTTTAATTTTAAACGTTTTTCAATTGCTGATTTCTTGGGTTTGCTTATTTTTCTTGGCGTTGGCCTGTATAATGCCTTCTTTAGAAGAACAATAAGCTTATCCAAACTCTTTTCTTTATTATGCAACTGGCTTCTCTCCTCTTCTGTAACAACCTGAAGTACTCCCTCTGAGTTAATCCGGTTGGAAAGTTTTTGAACTAACAAGTCCTTCTCTTCTTCAGTAAAATACGACGAAGTCCTTATATTTATATTAAGTTCAACCTTGCTTGATACTTTATTCACATTCTGCCCACCCTTACCCCCGCTTCTTGAAGTTCGGAATGTTATTTCCTTCAAAAGTTCCTGTTTAGAAAATGTCATGCACAAAAATAATCATTAGAAAAATAAGAAAATCTATGTAAAGTCTTTTGTAAGATATCCAATGCAAATCCTATTTTTGTAGCGATGAGCAAAAATATTGTTGTAGCCATTGACGGATATTCTTCATGTGGTAAAAGCACCCTGGCTAAAGCCCTGGCCAAAAAACTGAACTTCATCTATATTGATAGCGGAGCAATGTATAGGGCTGTAACCCTATTTTTTCTTAGGCAAAACATTGATCTCAAGGATAAGGAATCGGTAATAAATGTATTAAGTAAAATCCAGATTGATTTTCAGACATCAGATAATCAAACATTAATTACTCTGAATAACGAAGACGTTTCGAAAGAAATACGTCAGATGCCTGTTGCTGATAAAGTAAGTACAGTTAGTGCTATTAAAGATGTTCGCATTGAAATGGTGAAACAACAGCAAAGAATGGGCAGATCAGGCAATATTGTTATGGACGGACGCGATATTGGAACGGTAGTATTCCCGAATGCAGATCTAAAATTATTCATGACCGCTGACCCTCAGATCAGGACAGAAAGAAGATATAATGAACTAATCAGTAAGGGTGAAAAGGTTAATATGGAAGATATCTTTGAAAATCTTGCCAAACGTGACTACCAAGACACCACCAGAGTGGAAAGTCCTTTGATCAAGGCAGAAGATGCCGTGGTATTAGACAATAGCCATATTGATGAAACACAGCAACTGGAATTTGCTATGCGATATCTAAAACCACTCTTGACGAAAAAATAATTAAATCATTGAAACACTTCTCAGAATGATAATCTTCATCTTTTTATGATTTAACCACTTCTAATTTAATCAAATGGGATGATTGATTCATTAATTTCATCTTATACGAATCCATAAAATACCTTCTAGAATACATATTCACAGTATAAAATGTTCGAATATGCTAGATGAATATACTTTTTTTAATAATTGATTAGTATCAGCAAGTTCTGTATGTAATTAATTGAAAATAAAGCATAAAATGTTTTTTAATAAAAATGAATTTTTCTACCTTTGCAGTCCGATTTAATATCGGAAAAAGGAGATAAATTAATTAATGGCTAAAAAACTAGAAGCTGAAAAGGAGTTAACTGCTAAACAAGCTGAACTTCAAGGCGAAGAAACCACTACGGTTAAACAAAAGGAAACCATTGAATCAGAAGCTGATTCAGTGTCGATCGAAGAGATCAAATCAAAAACATTAATCACCCCTACCGGCGATTTTGACTGGGATGCGGATGATAAAGGTTTCGGAAATTACAGTGCTGCAGACCGTGAAAAGTTTGAAGAAATGTATGCAGGAACTTTCAATTCGATTAACAAAGGCGAGATTATCTCGGGTATTGTTGTATCGATCAATAACAAAGATGTGGTATTAAACATTGGGTTTAAATCTGACGGTTTAGTATCATTATCAGAATTCCGTGATACACCTGAACTTAAGGTTGGTGATTCAGTTGACGTATTTGTAGAATCACAAGAAGATGCTAACGGACAGTTAGTATTATCTCGTAAGCGTGCAAAAACTCAGCGTTCATGGGAAACTATCAATGAAGCTTTAGATCAAGACAAAATCATTACTGGTTTTGTTAAGAGTCGTACAAAAGGTGGATTAATTGTGGACATTATGGGTGTTGAAGCTTTCCTTCCTGGATCGCAGATTGACATTAAACCTATTCGTGATTATGATGTCTATGTAGGTAAAACAATGGAATTCAAGGTTGTTAAAATCAATCACGAGTTCAAAAACGTTGTAGTATCACATAAAGTTCTTATTGAAGACGATTTAGAAAATCAAAAAACTGAAATCGTTGCAAAACTGGAAAAAGGACAAGTACTTGAGGGTACAGTTAAAAACATTACTGATTTTGGTGTGTTTATTGACCTTGGTGGCGTAGACGGTTTATTACACATAACTGATATTTCATGGGGCCGCATAGAGCATCCTCGTGAGGTATTAAACCTTGATCAAAAGATCAATGTTGTTGTTTTAGACTTTGATGATGAGAAAAAACGTATCGCATTAGGTTTAAAACAATTAACTCCTCATCCTTGGGAAGCATTAGATACAACCTTAGAGATCGGATCTAAAGTTAAAGGCAGAATTGTTACGGTTGCAGATTACGGAGCATTCCTTGAAATCACCCCAGGTGTTGAAGGTTTGATTCACGTATCTGAAATGTCATGGTCTCAAAATCTTCGTAATCCTCAGGAATTCCTGAAAGTTAGCGATGAAGTTGAAGCTCAGGTATTGACATTAGATCGTAACGAGCGCAAAATGAGTCTTGGTATCAAACAACTTACTCCAGATCCATGGAAGAACATCGCTGAGCGCTATCCTATCGGTAGCAAGCACAAAGCTGTTGTTAAGAACATGACCAATTTTGGGGTATTTGTTGAGATCGAAGAAGGAATTGACGGATTAATTCATATTTCTGACCTTTCATGGTCTAAGAAAGTAAACCATCCAAATGAATTCACTAAAGTAAGTGAAGAACTTGATGTGGTAGTCTTAGAACTTGACGAGGCTAACCGTAAACTGAGCTTAGGCCACAAACAGTTAGAAGAAAACCCTTGGGAAACTTTCGAAACTGTATTCACTATTGACTCAATACATGAAGGAACTGTCTTAAAGGTTACAGACAAAGGTGCTATCGTTGCATTACCATACGGTGTTGAAGGATTTGCTCCAACTAAACACATGGTAAAAGAAGATGGATCTTCTGTAAAAATGGAAGAGACTGCTGAATTCAGAATCATTGAATTCAATAAAGATTCTAAACGTATCGTAGTTTCTCATGCCCGTATTTGGGAAGAAGCAAAAGCTGAAGAACGCAAAGAAGAATTCAACGCTAAAAAGAAAGAAGCAAAAGCTTTTACTACTGCCGTTAAAAAGGTAAAAGAGTCTGTTGAGAAGTCTACTTTAGGTGATCTTGGTGTATTAGCACAATTGAAAGAGAAGATGGAAGGTGCAGAAAGCAAAGCCAAAAAAGCAAAGAAAACTGAAGATAATGCCGCAGTAGCTAGTACTGATGCAGTTCAAAGCACAGAAGAATAAGCTTTAAATCTTTATCATATTATTAAAGCCCTGATTTACATCAGGGCTTTTTTTTATTAATTAGAATATTGGAAATGAATTTAAAATCAAATAGTAATAATTTAATCTTTGCTATTAAATTAAAGAATTCTGAACAAGGGTATAATAATTTTTTATACTTTTGCTCAAATTATACCACTGATGCAAACATTAACTCTGCTAGACGGTCAAAAATTCCAGATCACCATTCAGCGTCTTTGCCATCAGTTAATAGAAAATCACGACAACTTCCATAATTCAGTAATCATCGGTATTCAGCCTCGCGGAGTATTTCTTGCAAATCGAATCATCGAAGAGTTGAAAAAAATCTTACCAAACGTTAAAATTGAAAACGGGAACCTCGATATTACTTTTTTCAGGGATGATTTTCGTCGCAAAGATGGATTATTAATTCCAAGCATTACCGACATAGATTTCATAATTGAAGGAAAAAAGGTTATTCTGGTAGATGATGTTTTATGGACTGGCAGAACCATACGTGCAGCTATGGATGCCCTGCAGTCATTTGGCAGGCCAGAAAAAGTTGAATTACTCACCCTGGTGGATAGGCGATTTTCAAGACATCTACCTATTGAAGCTGATTATATAGGAATCAAGGTAGATACGATAGATTCACAAAAGGTAATCGTGAATTGGAAAGAAACTGATCATGAAGACAAAGTAATCTTACTATCAGAAAAATAATGGCAGAACAAATTCTTACATTAAGTACTAAACACCTGCTGGGAATAAAAGATCTCACAAGTAGAGATATCGAATTGATTTTTGAGACTGCTGATACTTTTAAAGATGTACTTAATAGGCCAATTAAGAAAGTCCCTTCTCTGAGAGATGTAACCATCGCTAATATATTCTTTGAAAACTCTACCCGAACACGTTTATCATTTGAACTTGCACAGAAAAGATTGTCTGCAGACACAGTAAATTTTGCAGCCTCATCATCATCTGTAAGTAAAGGCGAAACATTGATTGATACAGTGAACAACATCCTTTCTATGAAAGTAGATATGGTAGTTATGAGGCACCCTTATCCAGGGGCAGGCATCTTTCTAAGCAAACATGTTAATGCTCAAATAGTAAATGCTGGAGATGGAGCACATGAACATCCAACCCAGGCTCTTCTAGATGCTTTTTCAATCCGAGAAAAATACGGTGAGGTTAGCGGAAAAAAAATTGCAATAATTGGCGATGTACTTCATTCAAGGGTAGCCCTTTCTAATATACTTTGTCTTCAAAAATTAGGCGCAGAAGTAATGGTTTGCGGACCAAGCACACTTATCCCTAAGTATATTGGCGCACTTGGTGTAAAAATCGAACATGACCTCCTTAAAGCGCTCAACTGGTGTGATGTTGCCAATATGCTACGCATTCAACTGGAGCGACAGGATATTAAATATTTTCCATCATTGAGAGAGTACTCAATGATGTATGGACTTAACAAACAAATACTTAACTCGCTTGATAAGGAAATAACAGTGATGCACCCAGGTCCAATAAATCGAGGCGTGGAGATCACTAGCGATGTGGCTGATAGCAAACAATCCATCATCTTAGATCAAGTAGAAAATGGTGTTGCAATCAGAATGGCAGTTCTATACCTTCTAGCAAATCAACGCAAGTAATAGGATCAGTTTGATGTAAATAGTTTTATTTTAAAAATAACATCATTGAAATAACATCATTGACAAAAATTCATTAAAATTCTGTTTTCAACACATGTTAATTACTAATGTAAAAGTCTGAGACGGTTTAGATTAAATTAGCACTTATTATATTGCTTAATATGTTCAGAAATTACTCAATCTTCACATTAATTCTTGCATTTCTTACAATTCCTGCGCTGGCTCAAAACTCGGCATGGTTTAATTTGAACCAGGATTATAAAAGCGGAATTGAATTGCTGGAAAAAGGGAAATATGCGGCGGCCGCCAATCAATTTAACCGCGTTCTAAAGAATGATCAAAAATCAAACGTAAAAGCAGAAATCAATCCTGAGATCAGCCTTTTGAAAGAAAATACTAGATATTATATCGCATTATGTGCATTAGAACTTGGGAATAGCGATGCGGAATCCTTATTTCAAAGCTTTATTAGTGCCAATCCTGCAAACAACTTTACCAAGCTTGCATTTTATCAGGTTGGACGCTCCTACTTTGCTCTGAAGAATTATCCAAAGGTGATCGAATGGTTGAAAAAATTAGAAGGAACTAGTTTATCTGGCAAAGAATCGTATGAATATCGATATAAACTAGCCTACTCCTATTTTGAAATAAAAGAATACAATCAGGCAAAAGCCCTCTTCGCTGAGCTGAAAGATCAAAAAAGCATATATGCTGAACAATCTATTTATTATTTTGCTTATATCAACTACCTTCAAAAGGACTATAAAAAAGCACTGATAGAATTCGAGAGATTGAAAGGATCAGGCTTGTATGAAAATAGTTATCCATATTATATTTCTGCACTATATTTCCTGGATAATCGATATGATGATGTGTTAAGTTATGCCATTCCTATCCTTAAGTCAACAAAACAACTTTATGAAACAGAAATGTTTCGAATTGTTGGAGCATCCTACTTTGCAAAATCAGATTATACCAATGCAGGAACATATTTTCAGAATTTTCAGCAAAAAGATCAGGGGAAAACACAGAATAATCAGGATAATTATCAGATCGGGTATACTGCATTTAAGCTAAAAGATTACAAAAAAGCTATTTTGGAACTTGAAAAGCTTGAAATTGCAGATGAATATTTCCAGAGTGGAATGATTGCTTTAGGTGAATCATTTCTGAAAACTAATACTAAACAAGCAGCCAGAAGTGCATTTTTTAAAGCTTCTAAATTAACATTCGATAAACAATTACAAGAAGAAGGTCTTTTTAATTACGCTAAACTATCTTATGAACTTGAATTCCATCAGGTAGCGCTAGATGCTACTCAACAATTCATAAAAACCTATCCAAACTCAATAAAATTGGATTCAGCAAAAACTTTATTAGGAGAGATATTGCTGACTACAAAAAACTATAAAGACGCAATCGATATCCTTGAAAGTATTCCAAATAGAAATCGTGAAGCTAACGCGGTCTATCAAAAGGTTACTTTTTATAGAGGCCTAGAATATTATAATGAACGCGCTTTCCAGAATGGCATTTCTATGTTTATGCGATCCAATAAATATGTTGAAGACGATGAAATTCATTCACTGTCAACTTATTGGCTGTCAGAAGCGATGTATGAGGTTAGAAAATTTGGAGAATCGGTAGATAATTTTGAAAAGTTCATGGCTCTTCCGGCTTCACGTAAAACTGAAGTATATAATTTTGCTCATTATGCATTAGCCTACGCTGCCTTTGAACATGAGAGTTATAGAAAAGCTGCTACATACTTCACGCGTTTTCTTCGTGGCAATGAAAAAGACCCGAATACCATCAATGATGCTATACTTCGATTGGCAGATTCATATTTCGTTTTAAAAAATTATGAGGAAGCACTAGTCTACTATAACCGAATAATCGCATCAAAAACCTCAAGTGAAGATTATGCATTATTTCAAAGAGGAATGATACAAGGCTTGCAGGGGCAGAATGACTCAAAAATTGCAACTCATCAATCCTTATTACGACAATTTCCAAAATCAAACTATTCGGATGATGCAAGTTTCGAGATCCCTTATACTTATTTTATTAAGGGTGATTTTGAAATTGCAAAAACAGATTTAAGTGCACTCATTCAAAAATATCCAAGAAGTAGCTATGTACCACGTGCATTAATTACGATCGGTCTGGTAGAACTTAACCAGGATCAGGAAGAAGCAGCAATAGTTACATTTAAGCGTGTAGTTAGTGAATACACTACTACTGACGAAGCAAAACTGGCATTGGAATCCATCAAAAATATCTACCTACAAAAATCGGATGCCACCGGTTTTCTGGATTATGCGAATACGACAAGTATTGGAAACCTAAGTACTTATGAGCAGGATAATATCACTTTTCAGGCAGCAAACAATCGTTTTCTTACAGCTGACTATCAGGGAACATTTGAGTCTGTGAATGCTTACTTTGATAAATTTCCGAAAGCTGTACATGACAAACATGCCCGTTTTATCAGGGCTGAAAGTCTAGTTAAACTTAAAAGGCCTAATGAAGCGATTCCGGATTATGAGTTTATTCTTAATGACTGGACCAGTGATTATACAGAACGTGCTCTGATCAGCATTGCAAAGATCTACCTTGCTCAAAAGAAATATAACGAGGCGATTGTCCATCTAAAAAAACTTGAACTAACCTCTGAATATAAAGCTAATTATAGTTTTGCTGTGAATAATTTAATGGAGGCTTATTCCAGTATGAATTTACCGGATGAAACACTTCAATATGTAAAATTCATAAAAGAGTCTAATAAATCTTCAGAAGAAGACCTGTTCAGAGCAGGACTTTATTCAGGAAAAGCTAATCTGATCATTGGAGATACTATTCAAGCAGTTAAATACTTCACTGAAGTTGCAGAAAAAACACAAACCGTAACAGGTGCCGAAGCGAAATATAATATGGCTAATATTTTATATCTGAGAGGTGAATACAAAACCTCTCTTTCTTCAGCATTTGATCTAACTAATAAAATGCCTTCTCATGATTATTGGGTTGCAAAAACTTATATTCTGATTGCCGACAACTACATTGGCTTAAAAGACGCTTTCCAGGCAAAAAGTACGCTCCAGAGTATTATTGAAAATTACGAGAATAAAGATGATGACATCCTTACGCTGGCCAAAGAAAAATTAGAAAAACTGAAAAAAAAATAATAGATAATGAATATTCCGACTTTTAAATATACGCTGATAGTTAGTTTGTTTTTTTTATCTGTTACAGCTCAGTCACAGGATAAAAAAAACGAAAATACCACCGGTACACAATCTGCAAATATTACTGAAGAAATAGAAGTTATAAGGCCATATAAGCCAGTTTTGGCGGATGCTGTTAAGATTCGCAGGAATCCTGACATGAATAGCGCCAAGGCTTTTAAACCAGTTTTAAGTTATAGTGTAATTGATAAAAAACTTAATCTGAATTCGAATATCAAAGAACTTCAGGCCCAGAAAATGGCAGATGAACGTTTATCCATACTTTCCAATAATTATATTAAAGTGGGTGCCGGAAATTTCAATACTGCACAGGCTGAAGCTTATTTTAATTCAGGCCGTGATGCAGCATTACAAACAGGAGCTTATTTTAAGCACCTTTCTCAGCAAGGCAATTTAGAAAAACAGGAATTTTCAAATCAGGAACTTGGCATTTTTGGAAAGTCAGTAGCAGATTCATATAGTATTTCAGGAAATTTAAGCTATGACCGCCGATCAACTTTTTTCTATGGATTTGTTCCTTCATCAAACGCATCTATCGATAAGAGTAAACAAGGATTTAGTACTATTGCTGCTGAGGCAGAAATAATGAACAATTATTCTCAGTCCTCCACTTTTAATTATGTCGCGAGTATAAATGCTTACCAGTTCAGTAATATTGAAGATGCACGAGAAAGCTCAATCCTTTTGAAAGGATATTTTAATAAGGAAATCAGTCTTTTTAATGTCGGAGTGAATACATCGGCAGATTTCACATCAACAAAAGACGCAACCTATAATCTGGGAAACAATATATTAAGAGCAAACCCTTATGTAAATTTAAAAGGTAAAGGCTATGATTTAATACTGGGTGCAAATATTGTACAGGAATTTGGTGCAAACAGCCGCTTAAATATTTTCCCATCCGTATCTGCAGAAATTCCTTTAATTCCTGAATATGCAATTGTATTTGCAGGGCTTAATGGAGATGTATTAAAAACCTCATTAAGAGATCTGGCTCTAGAAAATCCATTTTTGAATAAAAATCTGGCAATTAAAAACTCATTAGAGAGTATCAATGTACAAGCGGGAGTTAAAGGAAATGTAGGCGCAGAATTTGGATACAAAATCATGGGCTATTACAAGAACATTGATGACATGCAGCTATTGGTGAACAATCAAACTATAGTTAATCGCTTTGATGTGATCTATGATAATGGCACGAGCACTATATTCGGTCTTGAAGGTGAATTAAATGTAAAAGCTTCTGATGTATTTAGTATTGGCGGTAAAGCACAGATATTTAAATATGATCTGGCTAATCAAACTCATGCTTGGTTCAAACCAACTGTGAGACTAATCTCTAATGCCAGAGCTCAGGTTAATCAAAAACTTTTTCTAGATACCGAACTTCTTTTCCAAGGTGAAACTTTCGCAAGGGTTAATACTACAGCTGGAAGCGGATTTTCTTCAAGTACTCTAAAGGGGTTTATTGATCTTAGTGTAGGTGCAGAATATAAGGTACACAATAAAATTGGAGTTTATTTAAGAGCTAATAATTTAACTGGACAGCCTTATCAAAGATATTTATATTATCCTAAAATGGGACTCACCTTACTAGGCGGAGCGAACTATTCATTTTGAGGCTTAGTTTGGCAGCTTGATAATTTAAATTTAAATTAGCCATATAATGGATATAGGTTTTTACATTGGAGAATTATTACTTGAACAGGATGAAATAAACGTTGCTGGATTAGGCACTTTTATGAAAATCAGACTTGCTGGTTCATTTAATAGCTCTAGTAATGAATTATATCCCCCTTCCTACCAAATATTTTTCAAGGAGAGCGAAACCAGCGATTTAAGTCTAATTCAATTTATTAGTGTTGAAAAAAAACTAAGTTTCTCTTCAGTAGAGGAACTCATTAAAAAATTCTCAGAAAGCATATTAGAACAATTTAATAGCTCCGAATCGGCAGAAGTACGACATATAGGTGTGCTCTATAAGGAACATGGAAAACTTAAGTTAAGACCATCCCTTAGTTTAGGAGCTACTGATATTTTTTTTGGGTTAAACCCTGTTACTGAATTAAAAACAGAAGTACTTCTTGCAGTAAATGAAGAAATGCCAGTAAATAATGTTAATGAAGATCTAGTAGAAGAAGAAGAAAAAGAAGAAGAATTTGAAGAAATCAAGAAGACACGAACCTGGATTATCCTATTTATCAGTTTTTTTACGTTTTTAATTACAGTTTTTGGATTGTTTTATTTCAATTCTGATTTCAATAATTTCATTAAAAATAAAAGTGCCGGCATGTTTTCTTCTATGAATACAGTTGAGCAGTTAACACCTGAATTAATTGATTCAACAAAAATAAGATCAGACAACCTAAAAAATGCTGTTGATAGTGCATCAATAGTATCAGATAGTCTACAGCAACTAACGGATACAGCAATAACAGCGACTAATGAACCTGATACTCTATTTCCTACAAGCGAAGTTGTTAATTATGAGATCATTGTAGCTGCGTTTTCAATAAAAACTGAAGCCGACGTATACATTAAACAAATTAGCTCAAAAGGAATCCAGGCAAAGATTGTTGAAAATATGCCTGGAAAAATGCTAAAAATCAGTATCGGTACGTTCTTAGATGAAGAATCAGCTGAAAAAGAATTAACCAGAATACACAAAAAAATAAATAAAGATGCCTGGATAGCCCGGGTAAAACCATCCAAAAATCCAAAATAATGTTTCTACTTCAAATTGATACGCTTAATCCTATTGCTGATGCCGCAGCAGCTACCACTCAGACGATGCAAACCGGTGAAGAATTAAGGTTTATTGAACTCCTTTTCAAAGGCGGTTGGGTAATGGTGCCATTGGCATTACTTGCATTTATGGGCCTAGTTATATTTGTAGAGAGGTATTTAACCATTAGAAAGGCTTCCAAAGATGAAATGAACCTGATGTTGCAGGTAAAGCAGAGTGTTAAATCTGCAAAACTAGATTCAGCCCTAGCTATATGCAGAAATAGTAATACCCCGCTTGGAAGAATGCTTGAAAAAGGCCTTTTACGGATTGGAAGACCAATCAAAGATATTGAAGGTGCAATTGAGAATGTTGGAAAACTTGAAGTGTCAAAACTGGAGAAGAATATCAGTATTCTTGGAATTATTGCCGGGATAGCACCCATGCTTGGTTTTGTGGGTACTATTATTGGGGTTATTACTATTTTCCATGAGGTTTCAGTTAAAGGAATCATCGAAATCGGCACCATTTCTGGCGGACTTTATGTAAAAATGATCACTTCAGCTACTGGCTTGATCATTGGTATTATTGCCTATGTTTTATATCATATTCTGAATATCATGGTCGACAGAATTATCCTTAAAATGGAGACTGATGCTATTGAGTTTATTGACCTTTTAGAAGAACCAGGCAAATGAATTTAAGAAAACGACAAAAGAGAGGAACAGTTGAAGTTCATACATCGGCATTGAACGATATTATGTTCTTTTTGCTACTGTTCTTTCTCCTGGCATCAGCTGTGGCAAATCCAAATGTGGTTAAGCTATTCTTACCCAGATCAAGTTCAGGTCAATCAATCCCACAAAAGACAATTAATGTTTCGATTACCAAGGATCTTGAATATTATGTAGAAAAGAAAAAAGTCAATGCTTCTGATCTATTTCAGAACATAGAGGTTTATCAAAAAGCATCACCTGATCTAACCATCATTCTATATGCCGACCGTACCATTGCAATTGAGAATGTAATAGATCTGACAGATATTGCCAATAAACTGAAGATAAAACTAGTTTTAGCTACAGAAACAAAAAAATGATAGAATACCGCAGACAGGAAGAGAACAATTACCCGAAAGCATATGCCATTTCAACTGGTATTATGATCCTGTTTCTGGTGATTAGCTTTTTCATAATTGCGAGCCGTGTTGAACCTGATACAGGTACAGGTACAGGTGGAATCATTGTCAATTATGGCACCTCAGAATTCGGTATGGGAGATGATTACATGAGTGTTGAAGAGCCCTCAACTTCACCTGATGCAAATAATACTTCACCAGACAAAGTGATCGTTGACAATAACACCTCAGCTGATGTAAGTTCGGAGGTAACAGATAAAGCCATTGCAACTCAGAATAATGAAGATGCACCAGAAATTGTTACTAAGGAAAAAAGTACGACTAAATCACCTACTGTGAGTGTGCCAGCTAAAGACAACAAGCCTGCAGTTAATCAGAATGCGCTTTATAAAGGAAAAAAGAACGATGGACTTGGAAAAGGTGATGGCACAAGCACCGTTGCAGGTAATCAAGGAAGTGCTAATGGCGACCCGCTTTCGCCCGATTATGGAGAAGGTGGCTCAGGTAATGGAAGTTATGCACTAGACCTTAAAAGTAGGAAGTTTACCAACCTTTCTATTCCGAAGGATAATGGTCAGAAATATGGAAAAGTAGCCGTAAGGATATATGTAGATAAAAATGGCATTGTGGTGAATGCCATTCCTGGCGTAAAAGGAACTACCCTATCCGACAAAGATATCTGGGAAAAATGCCGTATAGCCGTTATAGGATCCTCTCTAAACAAATTAGAATCAGCCCCTGATGTTCAAATTGGAGTAGTGATGTTTAATTTTAAGGTTAAATAAACCAGCCTCCGATTTTTTATTTCCCCATAAACGATTTGCCATTTTATTAGAACTATTCATCGATATCTATGTTCTTTAGTTATTTGTAAACAGTTGAAAACTACAGTTATAGTAAGTTAATCGTGATTTTTCTGATTATCTTATTTATCCCTGATCTTGTTTCCTAAGTTCAAAAAATAAGCTTCAATAAATAAACAGTTGATTCAATTTGTATCAAGCGGATTTTTTAATAACATACAGAAAAATAGTAATTTCACAGTTCCTGACACAGAAGATATTTTAAACATCAGGCCATTTTAATTAACCTTACATTTCCAAAATAGGATTCTCTTCAGGATATTAGCAGAACAAAATCATTAGGGCATTAATGAACTATCCTGAAACTCTCCACTATCTATATTCAAGGCTTCCTATGTTCAGTAGTCATGGAAAAGGTGCAATCAAACCAGGATTAAAGAATACGATCAAATTCTGTCAGGAACTTGGAAATCCGCATGAAAAATTCAAATCTATTCATGTTGGTGGCACCAACGGCAAGGGTTCAACTTCGCATATGCTGGCTGCCATACTTCAGGAAGCGGGGTACAAAACAGGCTTATACACCTCACCGCATCTCCGTGATTTCAGAGAGAGAATCCGGATAAACGGAGAAATGATCGCTGAAATGGAAGTGATTCAATTCATAGAAGCTCATCAGCAATATATTGAGGAATTGGAACCCTCATTTTTTGAGGTTACTGTAGCTTTGGCATTTGAATACTTTTCTGCACAACAGGTAGACGTCGCAATCATCGAAGTTGGGCTAGGTGGTCGTCTTGATTCAACCAATGTGATTCATCCGGAATTGAGCGTGATCAGTAATATTGGCTATGATCACATGAATATTTTAGGGAATTCCTTAAATGAGATCGCATCTGAAAAAGCCGGTATAATAAAACACAATGTGCCAGTAGTTGTTAGTCAACGCCAAGATGAAGTTGAAGATATATTCATCAATAAGGCATTGGAAATGAATTCAGGTCTTACTTTCGCAAGTGATGAATGGGACATATTTAGGTCTCAAACACAAAATAACTCATCTGGATTGCTGAAATTAGAGATCAGACAAAAAACAACTATCGATAACCCTGTTTTTAGTTTTGACAGTCTTGAATTAGATCTTACTGGAAGCTATCAATTAAAGAATCTAGCCGGCGTATTAAGCGCTGTAAAGCACTTAATACTTATGGGCTATCAAATAGATGATCAGGATGTTCTGTCTGCTTTAAGGCAGGTAAAAAAGCTAACTGGTTTGATGGGACGCTGGCATACACTTAATTATAATCCACTGATCATTTGTGATACCGGACACAATGAAGATGGAATCAGGGAGGTAATGAAAAATATCAATTTAACACCTCACAAAGATCTCCATATGGTTATTGGAATGGTGAAAGACAAGGAAATTTCCAAAATTTTAAGCCTATTACCTCAAAAAGCATTTTATTATTTCTGCCAGCCAACTATTCCCAGAGCAATGCCGGCAATCGACCTACAATTAGAAGCAGGTAAATTGGGACTAACTGGTGCTTTTTATCCAACAGTACAAAGCGCCTTTGAACAAGCAAAAAAAAATGCGGGAAATAATGACCTTATTTTTATCGGTGGCAGCACCTTTGTAGTAGCAGAAATTATTTAAAATTAGAATTAGTATTCTTTTTATGGATTCCTTTTGATAATATCATGCAAAAGGTAAACAAACAGCCGTCCTTGATCGTTTCATCAAGAATTTATATGAGCCCCAGTGGCTAGAGATTGCCTTCATAAATCGTAAAAAAGCCGATGGCGCCTATGCTTTAAGGATTTAAATACTAAGGTTAGCTGATACACTAAACATCCATTTCAGCTTGCAATAAAACAAAGAACCGGCCATAAAAAATGTGCCGGTTCTTTAAAATAAGGATTAAATAAAATTAACTCTTTTAACTACTCTTATTTTTATCCAATGCTTTCCACATATAATAAATAGGTACGCCTGTTAATACAATGATCAGTCCGGGCCAAGTAAAATTGGGCTTGTAAATAATAAGTAAAGTACAAAAGCTGATTCCCATGATAATGTATAATGCTGGAAGAAAAGGATAACCAAATGCTTTGTAAGGTCTTTCTGCCTCTGGCCGTTTAACTCTTAAGATATAGATTCCCAAAATTGTCAACACATAAAAAATGACCACTACAAAAGAAATCATATCGAGCAGATCCCCATATTTTCCACTCAAACATAATGCAGATGCCACCAGACATTGTAACCATAATCCGAATTCAGGAACGGCATGTTTATTTAAACTAGCTGTCTTTTTAAAGAATAAACCATCATTTGCCATGGTATGGTAAACGCGGGCTCCGGCTAAAATTAATCCATTATTACAACCAAAGGTAGATACCATAATCATAAGTGCAATAATTACTGTTCCAACATTACCGAATATCACACTTGAAGCAGCAACAGCAACCCTGTCTTTTTCTGCGTATGCAATCTCTCCTAAAGGCAGAACTGCCAAATAAACAAGATTTGCAAGTATATATATAATGGTTACAATCAGTGTACCCAAAAATAAGCTCAATCCAATATTTCTCTTTGGATTTCTAACCTCTCCGGCAATGAAGGTCACGTTATTCCATGAATCACTGCTAAATATCGAACCAACCATGGCGGCAGCTACCGCACCGAGAGCGGCAGCAATGGTAAGCGACTGAAATGTGCCATCAGGGCTTATTTTTTGCATGCTCCATGCATTCTCCCAGTTAGATGTCCATATTTCAGGCTTCATGACAATAAATCCAAAGACGATTAGACCAAAAAGGCTAACCAATTTGGTTAGGGTAAATGAAGTTTGAATCATTTTACCACCTTTAACTCCTTTTGTATTGATATAGGTAAGCAAGATAATTATAGCAATTGCCAGAACCTGAGCTGCTGATATTTTGACTGAACCCAGGGTAAGTAGTATAAGATCTTCACTAACCTGAGGCCATAAATATGCGGTAAACTTTGAAAAAGCCACTCCAACCGCTGCTATAGTACCCGTTTGTATTATAGCAAAGAAACTCCAGCCATATAAAAACCCCACTAATGGGTTGTATGCTTCTTTCAGATAAACATACTGTCCACCAGCTTTAGGAAACATTGCACTGAGTTCTCCATAACTAACCGCTGCAATTAAGGTCATTAATCCGGTAATTAACCAAACAGCAATCAGCCATCCGGCAGAACCGACATTTCGAGTAATATCAGCTGCAACAATAAAAATTCCGGAGCCGATCATAGTACCTGCAACCAGTAATGTTGCGTCCAGAAGACCGAGCTCTCGCTTCATTTCATTTGGGTCTAAAGTTTCATTCATATTAATATTGAGTTTTGATTTAAAATTAAACTTACATTAAAAAAATATCTGTAATCAATAAAATTATTCAAAATCCAATTATTCTTTATTTAGTTAAAAAAAAAGCACAAAAAACTCAAATAAATAATTTACATAACTAACTCATAATCAGATACTATGAATCCAACAATGAAGAAATATGATTGAATATGAATTTCAGTGTTTGATTAATAGAATAAGCCTGCTATTTTTGCCGATTGTATAAGAAAATATAACGAATATAAACAAAGCATTATCCATGGAGTTTTTACAAAACAATTTGATTTATTTAATACCGGCGATGGGGATTTTTGGCATCGTAATTATGGCTATAAAATCAGCCTGGGTTACTAAACAGGATCCTGGTGATGAAAACATGCAACGACTTTCAGGATATATTGCCGATGGAGCTATGGCTTTTCTTAAAGCTGAGTGGAAGGTACTTGGATATTTTTCAGTAATCGCAGCCATTCTGTTAGCTTATTCCGGTACACTGGTTGAAACTTCAAGCTGGGTAATTGCAATTTCATTTGTTATTGGTGCATTTACCTCAGCCCTTGCAGGTTATATAGGAATGAACATTGCCACTAAGGCAAATGTTCGTACTACTCAGGCTGCACGTACAAGCTTAGCAAAAGCACTACAGGTTTCTTTCACAGGTGGGAGTGTAATGGGAATTGGTGTTGCTGGTCTTGCTGTTTTAGGGCTTGGAAGCTTATTTATTGTATTTTATAATATGTATGTTGTAAATACGGGTGGCAGTGTGAATGGAAAAGAGATGGAAAAAGCGCTCGAAGTTTTAGCTGGTTTTTCACTTGGTGCAGAGTCTATTGCATTGTTCGCGCGTGTTGGTGGTGGTATTTATACTAAAGCTGCCGATGTAGGTGCTGATCTTGTGGGTAAAGTTGAAGCAGGTATCCCAGAAGATGATGTAAGAAATCCTGCAACTATTGCTGATAATGTTGGTGATAACGTTGGTGACGTAGCAGGTATGGGTGCCGATTTATTTGGATCTTATGTTGCAACTATATTAGCAACCATGATCCTTGGTCGTGAAATTGTTTCTATCGATAATTTTGGAGGAATTGCTCCAATCTTATTGCCAATGCTAATTGCTGGCCTTGGATTAATATTATCAATTGTTGCTACGACATTTGTAAGAATCAGTAAAGAAACTGACAGTGTGCAAAATGCGTTGAACATGGGTAACTGGTCTTCAATTATATTAACTGCTATTGTTTCTTTCTTTGCAGTAAAATGGATGTTGCCTGCTGGCGAAATGTTTATGAGCAGAGATATGGTAGGTGGCACCTTAAAAGAAGGAGCAATTGCCTTTACAAGTATGGATGTATTTTATTCCATCATTGTAGGACTGGTTGTAGGTACATTAATGAGTCTAATCACTGAATATTACACAGCAATGGGTAAACGTCCAGTTCTTAGTATAATCAAGCAATCTTCAACAGGTCATGCAACCAATATCATTTCAGGTTTAGCCGTAGGAATGGAATCAACAGTTGCTCCTATCCTGGTGCTTGCTGCTGGTATTTACGGATCTTTCTATTTCGCAGGATTTTATGGTGTAGCAATTGCTGCAGCAGGAATGATGGCTACCACTGCTATGCAATTATCTATCGACGCTTTTGGTCCTATTGCAGATAACGCAGGTGGTATAGCCGAGATGAGTGGATTGCCTTCGGAGGTTAGAGATCGTACTGATAACCTGGATGCTGTTGGTAATACTACTGCGGCAACAGGAAAAGGTTTTGCAATTGCTTCTGCTGCATTAACATCACTTGCATTATTTGCTGCATTTGTTGGTGTTGCCGGTATAGATCATATTGATATTTATAAAGCAGACGTACTTGCAGGATTATTTGTTGGAGGTATGATTCCATTTATTTTCTCAGCACTTTGTATCTCTGCAGTGGGCAGAGCAGCTATGGACATGGTGAATGAAGTGCGCAGACAGTTTCGTGAAATTCCCGGAATCATGGAATACAAAGCAAAACCTGAATATGAAAAATGTGTGGCTATTTCAACAAAAGCATCCATTCGTGAAATGATGTTACCTGGTGCAATTGCCCTTATCGTTCCAATCATAATCGGATTTTCTTTTGGACCTGAGGTTTTAGGCGGACTATTAGCAGGTGTTACTGTTTCAGGTGTATTGATGGGTATGTTTCAGTCTAATGCAGGTGGTGCATGGGATAATGCAAAAAAATCTTTTGAAAAAGGTGTTGAGATCGATGGTGAGATGTACTACAAAAAATCTGAACCACATAAAGCTTCTGTTACAGGAGATACTGTTGGAGATCCATTCAAAGATACATCAGGCCCTTCAATGAACATTTTAATCAAACTTATGTCAATCGTATCCTTGATCATTGCCCCTCATATTTCTGCTGGCTTGAGTCATAAGGTAACTGTTGAAGTTCAAAAAGAAATAAAAGTGATCAAATCTGAAGATCAGGCTGGTAATACAACCATCGATACCATTGTAAATAAGACTGATACAATCAGAAGGTAATATACATACAAAAGGGAATTCAATTTGAGTTCCCTTTTGTGTTAACTGAATAACTAAGCTACTCAGCTAATAAGCTTACTAATTAATTGTATTCCTTGCCCAATTGGCACAATCAATCGGGTTTCATAATACCACTTTAATTAATTACGTTTGAAATCTGTTTAAATCATACTTTCACATAAACTATATTAACTAAACCAATTCGTATGTTCCACAAAAAATCTATCGAACAGTTAATGTTCGAATCAAATGAGACAGGTGAAGGCACATTAAAACGATCGTTAAGCAGTGTAAATCTGGTTGCTTTAGGAATAGGTGCAATTATTGGTGCCGGATTATTTTCGCTCACAGGAATTGCTGCTGCAGAGAATGCAGGTCCGGCAGTTACCATCTCATTTGCTCTAGCTGCTTTTGCCTGTGCATTTGCCGGACTTTGTTATGCAGAATTTGCATCCATGATTCCAGTTGCTGGAAGTGCATACACCTATTCTTATGCTACAATGGGTGAGTTTATGGCCTGGGTCATCGGTTGGGACCTAGTTCTTGAATATGCTTTAGGAGCTGCTACTGTAGCTGTAAGCTGGTCAAGATACCTGTTAGAACTCCTTCACAAATACAATATTAATCTCCCGCATGAATTCATTGTATCCCCATGGGAAACTATGAAATTGGGAGATGGAACCTTAATTAATGGCGGTATAATTAATTTACCAGCCATTTTTATTGTCAGTGTTCTTTCTCTGGTATTGATTCGTGGTACTCAGGGATCTGCGAATATGAATAACTTCCTGGTCATTTTAAAGGTAACAGTCGTATTAATATTCATCATTTTAGGATGGAGTCATATTAATCCCGACAATTATGTACCCTATATTCCAGAAAACACTGGTAAATTTGAAAATTTTGGATGGACAGGTATTTCAACAGGGGCAGCGGTAGTATTCTTTGCCTTTATTGGTTTTGATGCGGTATCAACTGCAGCTCAGGAAGCTAAAAATCCTCAAAAAGGCATGCCAATTGGAATATTAGGTTCACTGATTGTTTGTACTATTCTTTATGTACTATTTGCTCACGTAATGACAGGTCTTGTTAATTATAAAGACTTTGCTGGCGATGCAAAACCTGCAGCTACAGCTTTTGCTATGACTGGTTATACCTATTTACAAGATGCTTTAATCATTGCAATCCTTGCCGGATATACCTCAGTTATTCTAGTAATGCTTATGGGCCAGTCACGTGTATTTTTCACAATGGCTAAAGATGGTCTATTGCCAAAATTCTTTGCAGCAGTTCATCCTAGTTTCCGCACCCCATGGAAAACTAATTTATTCTTCCTTGTTTTTGTAAGTCTTTTTGCTGGCTTAGTGCCCGTTTCAGATTTAGGACATATGGTAAGTATCGGCACATTGTTCGCTTTTACCTTAGTATGTATCGGAATCATGGTTCTACGTAAATCACTGCCAGATGTGGTCAGACCATTTAGAACTCCATGGGTGCCTTTTGTACCTGTAATGGGAATTATAGTTTGTGTGTATTTAATGTACACTTTACCGGCAGAAAGCTGGTACCGTCTAGGAATTTGGATGACACTTGGTGTGATTATCTATTTCATCTATGGCAAAAAACACAGTAAAATTCGTGAACTGAGAGACGGAAAAATTGTTGAAAAAGACAGAGAGTAGTCTAAATCCACTAATTAAAAAAAGGTTTCAGAAATTTCTGAGACCTTTTTTTAATTAGTGGAAATAAATTCCGATACATACTATTAAAAAAAATAAAGAATCACAAGGATGGAAAATTTCAACTATAACCAGATTCTATCCGTTACAATGATACTTTTTGCTATCATTGATATTCTGGGTTCAATTCCAGTTGTAATCTCTCTGCGTAATAAAGTTGGGCATATCCAATCAGAAAAAGCATCTATTGTAGCACTACTGCTCATGATATTTTTTCTCTTTATTGGAGAAGAAATGCTAAAAATAATCGGGCTTGATATTTCTTCTTTTGCGATTGCCGGTTCTGTGGTAATCTTTATTATTGCAATGGAAATGATATTAGGAATTAATTTATTTAAGGAAGAAGCTCCAGAAAGTGCGTCTATTGTTCCGCTTGCATTTCCCTTGATTGCAGGTTCAGGAACACTAACCACCCTCCTATCTTTAAAATCGGAATATGCGACTCAAAATATAATTGTAGGAATAATCCTAAATATGATCTTTGTATACATTGTATTAAAGAATACCATCTATCTGGAAAAAATACTAGGAAAAACCGGCTTAAATATCATGCGTAAAGCATTCGGAATCATCCTTTTGGCTATTGCCATAAAGCTGTTTAGAAATAATACGGGCTTGTAATTGATTTATTGGTTATCAGGCTTAATTAAGCGGGCAACAAACATGGTATCCGCCTTTCTCTTGTAGCCATTGATCAATTCTAAAGCTTCTAGCTTCATTCCATGTTCAGACTGAAGAAAACTGACGATATCTTCATTTTCCTCTCTGAAAACTGAGCAGGTTATATAGATCAGAGGTTTACCAGATTTAAGATACTTAATTGTATTTCCGGCAATAGTCTTTTGCAAGTTTTGAAATCCCTTGATTTTATATTCTTCAAACTGACTAATCATTTCAGGAGTTCTTCCCCATGTTCCTGAACCACTGCAAGGAGCATCCAAAATGATGCCATCAAACTCATAATGATGGAGTTCAGGATCAGGATTTGTTGTAAGATCAATTAATTTCTTTTGAAAGTTTCGTAACCCTGCTGCAATAAATCGTTCATCCAGATTATCTAATACACTTTCTCGGATATCTGAAACCACAAGCTTAATATCAGGCTGTTCAGAAAACAATAACAATGATTTACCACCTGAAGCTGCACAGGCATCCCACCAATGTTCATAACGCTTTGGCTTGAAATAGTTCAAGGTATGCTGAGAAGAAAGATCCTGAACTTCAAATGGTTTAACAGAATAATTTGAATCTGGAAATAATGAACCTAGGTTGGTTCCATTTGGCAAAACAATGGTAAAATCTCCAATTTGTTTGTATTCAATACCACTTTCAAGGATTATTTTCAAAACATTGGACAGTGCTGCAGAATTTACCCGAATAAATAGGTCAGGCTGGATAAACAAAGAGGAAAGAAATTGATTTTCGTCAATCCCATCAGACAAGTGACTTGTAAAAGGGAAAACATCGGTTAATATCAATCCTTCATTTACTTCAGCATACTTCAGCTTTTCATGAAGCGACAAATCCATTTTATCATTCAAATCAGGACGAAAATGTTGAAGAAAAGCATTGTGTGCCGAAGTGCACAAGAACTCTGCAAGGAAAAGTCTTTGCTCGGTTGTTTTATCTGAAAAGGCCCTTCCTAATCTGAAATAATTGTACAACAACCTGGATGCTGATCGGCGATCTGTTGAGCCCATCTGCTTATTTTTCTTAAAAAAATCTGGCAGAAATTTAGTAATAGGCCTATCTCCAGGGTAAGTATTGAGAACCTTAATAAAGGATCTGAGCTGCTGTTCTGATCTCATTTTACCGGCTGAAGTTCAAAATTAGTATACCTGAGCAATATTAGCTCATTATTGATATATCCAAATTTTGGATCTTTAGAAAACTTAAAAACAGTATGCAGGCCTTGATAATTGTTATCCTCCAGATGATTTGCATAATCTTTTCCATACTTTTCAAGTAATCCTCCAAAATAATAACCAATATCAAACCCTTTAAATGAATACTCTGAGGGCTCAATACTATACTCATCACGATAGCGTGCAATGAAATTTTTAACATTCTGTGCTTTATAATTCACAAAATATGAAGTAGAGATTCGGGATTTAAGAGCCTGCATCTTTTCTTGACTTAAATAGCTGGCTTTGATCCAGCTGGGGTGTCCAAATAACTCAATCTTATACCTTTGATTTACCAGTTTATACAGTTTATCTATTACCGGCAGAAGAAATAACCTATCAGCTGATGAAATGATAACCAGGTTAATTTTTGAAGGATCCAAATAGCTTTCAATAGCAATAGCAGTGGGCCTTTCAATAATACGAAACTTCCCTCCCGACATCTTGGTCAAAGAGCTCTTGAAAAAGGAAGAAAACTTTGCATCCTCTGTCTTTTGAGTATTAATCAATAGTACGTTGACCAATTCAGGTGTATAATTCAGATGTATAAATTCAGCTATTTTCTGCCCATGCTGATTAATAGTATTATTTACAGTAACGAGTCCTGGATTATTGAATTCAGCCGGCATCGATGCAGCCAAAGGTGAGATCTGTAAAGTCTGGCCTAATTCCGAAAAATCAGCAAAGGTCTTGATTGCATCCGGAAAAACAGGACCAATGATCAAGTCGTTACTTCTTACCGAATTAGCCATAGCCAGGTTGACCACTCTGGTTTCCTGACTTTGTGTATCAAATACCTGAAGATTAAATTGATGACCGTTTATGATAAGTGAGTCGAGAGCAAGCTTAAAACCCTGATAAAAATCTATCGCCAGATCAGCTTTTGCAACATCCTTACGTCCAGCAGTCTTAAGATTGATGGAATTTAATTCAAATGGCAGTAAAAGAGCTATTGAATGATTTGTTTGCTTTTTTACAGGTACAATTTCTTTCTGTTTCTCTCTTTCTACTGGCGAAGTTATTTCAACCGGCTTTGGAGCTGTAATCTTTTTTGAGCATGCAGATAAAAAAATCAGTATGCTCAATAGTATTACAAAATTATTCCCACTCAATAGTCGCAGGCGGTTTGGAACTAATATCATACACAACTCTGTTAATTCCTTTTACATTATTAATTATTTCATTGGATATCTTAGCAAGAAGATCGTATGGCAAATGACTCCAATCTGCAGTCATCCCATCCACAGAACTTACAGCCCTTAAACAGATCACGTGCTCATAGGTTCTTTCATCGCCCATAACCCCAACAGATTGCACAGGCAAGAATATAGCACCTGCCTGCCAGACTTTATCATACCATCCTGAAGATTTAAGGTTATTGATATAAATAGCATCGGCTTCCTGAAGAATAGCTACCTTCTCTGGGGTAATATCATCTAAAATTCGAATTGCTAGGCCTGGTCCTGGAAATGGATGTCTGCCTAACAGCGCACTATCCATACCTAATGTTTTACCAACTCTTCTAACTTCATCTTTAAATAGTGTATTTAAAGGTTCCACAACCTTAAGTTTCATAAAGTCAGGTAAACCTCCTACATTATGGTGTGATTTTATAGTAGCTGATGGACCTTTAACAGAAACTGATTCAATCACATCAGGATATATCGTACCCTGACCTAACCATTTTACATCCTGAACTTCATGAGCAGCATCGTCAAACACTTCAATAAATACCCTTCCAATTGCTTTTCTCTTGGTTTCAGGATCCTTAATTCCGGCAAGTTGACTTAAAAACCGGTCACCAGCCCTTACCCCGCGAACATTAAGTCCCATATGCTGGTAAGAATCTAGAACCTGCTCAAACTCATTTTTACGCAATAAACCATTATCAACAAAAATACAATGAAGGTTTTTACCAATAGCCTGATGAAGTAGCACTGCTGCAACAGAAGAATCTACACCCCCAGACAATCCTAAAATCACTTTATCATTGCCAATTTTATCTTTGAGGGCCTGAATGGTGGTTTCAATAAAAGCATCAGGAGTCCAATCCTGCTTGCAAGCACAAATATCTACCAGAAAGTTTTGAAGTAATTGTTTTCCATCTGTGCTATGCGTTACTTCCGGGTGGAATTGTATGCCATAAACCTTTGAATTCTTAATATGGTAGGCAGCAACTTTTACAGAATCAGTACTGGCAATGATCTCAAAATTATCTGGTATTGAGGCAATGGTGTCTGCATGCGACATCCAAGTTTGAGATCCTTCCGGGATATTTTTAAATAGAGGATGTGTATGATCAATAAAATCAAGGCAAGCTCTGCCATACTCACGTGTGGAGGATGCTTTAACCTCTCCACCAGATTTTTGAGCTATATATTGTGCTCCATAACAAACGCCAAGAATAGGAAATTTTTGCTGTAGCTCTTCTATGTCAACCTGAGGAGCATCCTCCTGTCTTACTGAATAAGGGCTTCCAGAAAGGATAATTCCTTTGACCGAACTATCAAACTCTCCGAAGGAGTCCTTGAGGACAGGGAGGTGATTAAATGGATGTATCTCGCAGTATACGTTTAGCTCTCTGACTCTACGTGCAATAAGTTGAGTGTATTGCGACCCGAAGTCAAGAATGATGATTTTTTCTTGCATGGGTAAAGATAACTTTTTTGTAGAGAGGCAGAAAGTATTATGAGAAACCTTTAAGGTTTTTATCATGTTTTTATAAAACTCAGTGCATTATTCCATATAGAGCACCGCCCTTTTCACACATACTGTCAACTTTCTTCTCCACTTGTGCATCTTTGATGAGTTCAGGAGCATGATGTTTTTTAATGCGGGCATCGATGATCAGCGGGCCCCTACAGCCCCAATGTTTATGCTCTGTAAATGAGTTAATGCCATAAATATCATGCGAAGGATTACTTCTAGTAAAGCTTACCCAGACAAAATTATTAATCGTTTTGGCTACAAAACCTGCATCATCACACATGATAAAAAGCGGCAAGCCATCTAAATCTGAAGAAGCTAATGCACTATTCAGAATTTGTATTTCAGTTTCAGTCTGTTCATAGCTTAAAAATGGAGGCGCTTCAATGGCTAAAATACCTGGCATAATCATTTTAAATTGATCAAATGGCCTTGGCAGAGCAAAGGAATCAGGCAATTCTGTCCATAAGGATCGTTTTTTATCTCCTGCAGCAGCAATAACAAGCTTTGAACCAGAATTAATATCAGTACCACTATAATCAAGGGTATCTATAGTTGTTCTAGTATAAAAATGCAGATCACGACTTAGATCAATACGTTCTAGTAAGTGTTTAATAAAACCCGAAATATCACTTGTTTTAAGGGAAGGGTTGTCTTCCTTGCTAGAAATAAATAAATATTTAGCAAGACTAAGCTGACTTTTACCTAAAATATGATTCGCTATAGTCAAAATTTCTTGAGGTTTTTTTTCCTTAAGATAAGGAGTGTATCGTTCGCTACCAATAGCAAATAATAATGGATGTACACCTGCTGCATCAACCGCATTAACTTCATGTAGGCCCGGAATTTCTTTTGGAATAGCAGAGCCGGTAATATCATGGATCAATGCACCGAAACTAGTATCCTCCTGTGGTGGTCGCCCAACTACAGTAAACGACCATATTGCATTTTTACGATGGTAGACATTGCGAACCTTCATTAAAGGAAAAAGGTGTTTAAGACTATAATAGCCCAAATGATCGCCGAATGGCCCCTCAGGTTTATTCTGACCAGGCTCAACAATACCTGTTATCACAAAATCAGCATCTGATGAAATACAGAACCCTTCTGAATCATAAAAATATCGGAAGCGACGGTTTCCAAGAGCTCCGGCAAATGTCATTTCGGATAAGCCCTCAGGTAAAGGCATCACGGCTGCTAAAGGATGTGCTGGTGGTCCACCAACAAAAATACTAACCTTTAATGCTTTACCTTTTGCATTAGCTTTAGTCTGATGAACACCAATTCCACGGTGTAATTGGTAATGAAGACCTATTTCTTGATTCTGAATATATTCATTTCCGCCTAGCTGGATACGGTACATCCCTAAATTTGCATTCATTATGCCAGGTTTATCAATATCTTCTGTATAAACCTGAGGCATTGTTACAAAGGGGCCGCCATCCATTGGCCAGTTTACTATTTGAGGCAAGGCTGAAATACTTGTTTTGCCAAATTTTACAGGAGAAAAAAGACTATTCTTGTAGGGCAAAGCAGAAAATGCAGTCATGCCTGCGCCTGCATATTTTAATGGATTTTTTAATGCTTTTAATGGGTCAGATTTCAAATCGACCAGGGTCTTAATGGCATCAAGAGTATCCCTGAACATAAATTTAGATCTTTCCAAAGTTCCAAACAAGTTTGATACTGCAGGGAACTTGCTGCCTTTAATATTCTCGAAAAGTATCGCCGGGCCTTCATTTTCAAAAACACGCAAATGTATCGCAGCTGCCTGGAGATAAGGATCTACCTCTTCTTTTATCCGGATGAGATGTCCATTTTTTTCAAGATCAAAAACACATTCAGCGAGACTTTTATACCCCATGAGTTAAACTAAAAAACACCATTAAATTAAGTTGCAATTTATGAAATTGTGGTTCAGGAAATTGAGTGTTTAAAATTTATGTTTAAAAGATTACAATAGGGTATTGTACTTATTGCATTCGATACCGAATTTAATTAAAAAGTCAACGCCTTCGTCACTTGGAAGCCCCTTATATTCGGCATAAGAAGCCTTATACCATACCTTTTTAATTCCAGATGAATAAATGATCCTTGCACAGGAAATACATGGAGAAAGCGTTAAATAGAGTGTTGTGCCATCAAGAGACATGCCGTTCTTTACAGCATACAGAATAGCATTTTCCTCAGCATGCAATGCAAGTGAGCAACTATTCTTTGAATCGCGCGGGCAGCCAGTATCTGGCCATTCTTCATCACAATTATGAGTACCTGCAGGAGGTCCATTATAACCGATTGAGATGATCCTAGTGTCTTTAGTTAAAACAGCACCGACCTGGGCTTTCACGCAATGTGAGCGTGAAGCCAGGTCGGTTGCTAGATTCATAAATATCAAGTCGAAGCTTGGTTTTTCCTTCATTAATGTGATGCTTCTACGTCAAGTTTACTCACATCAATTCCTTGTTTTTTCAATTCTGAGCTTACTTTAATAGCAAAGTATGCCAAATAAGCAAAACATAGGAAAGGAATGATATAGGAGAAGTGAATACCACTGGTATCTGCTAGAATTCCCTGAACTGGAGGAATAATCGCACCACCCAAGATCATCATGATAAGGAATGCAGATCCCTGGGAAGTGTATTTACCTAAACCTGTGATAGCAAGTGCAAAAATACATGGCCACATAATGGAACATGTAAGACCACCGGCAAGAAATGCATAAATAGCAACCTGACCAGTAGTTAATAATCCGATAACCATTGCCACCGCTCCTAAAACACCAAAGGTTAAAAGCGTTTTAGCAGGCTTATCCTGACTATAGAAAAATCCGGCAATCAAAATAACCAGACAGACTCCATAGATAAAAAATTGCTGAACTGAAGTACCGTTTAAATGATTTACAAATAAAATTAATGAGAATGCGATAAAAGGCATTACGATGGTAAGAATGGTTTTTGTGGTTTTTGAAAATTTAAATGCACTTACAGCACCCGTCCAACGACCAATCATCATACTTCCCCAATAAAGTGAAATAAATGGAGCAATTTCAGAATCAGAATAACCTCCAAATTCCGGCAACTGCAATAATGCCCCCATATTACTCTGTATAGTAACTTCAACACCTACATAAGTAAAGATTGCGATCATACCGAGAATAAGCTGAGGATAACCCATGGCACCCCAGCCTGTCTTATCTTTTCCGGCTGATCTTAGTGATAATAATAGGGTCAGAATCATTATGAACAAAGAAAGATAAACCAATACCGAAATATCTACACCCGTAGCCACTGCAATAGGATTTGCAGCAAGGATCAATAGAAAAGCCACGAAAATAATAAATAAAGGCAGATTTGTTTTCCCGCTTGCTTCCACTTTCTCATCGCTAGTTACTTTAGGAAGTTTTGATACCCAGAAGAAAAGTGCAACTGCAAGGAATAGGCCTGCCAAAATATAGTAAAGTGTATTTATTGACGCAATTTCAACTTCCTTTGGAGCTGCAGCCGTTGCTGTACCAAAAAGAATGACACTAACTGCTATAGGGCCTAAAATACCACCTAAATTGTTCACGCCACCAGCTAAGTTCAATCGGTTAGCACCAGTAACCGGACTACCCAGTGCCACAACGAATGGATTTGCAGCAGTTTGCTGAAGTGAAAATCCAATTGCGACAAAGAAAAAAGAAGTTAATATGAATGCAAAAGAACCTGAGTCAACTGCAGGAATCATCATTAATGCCCCGCCTGCCGAAATAACAAGGCCTAAAGCAATACTGTTCTTGTACCCTAACTTATTCAGGATATCAACCTTAATAATTTTAGAGGCATAAAACAAAATAAGAGAGCCAATAAAATAACCTCCATAAAATGTAAAGTCAATTAACTGCGACTCAAATTGTGTTAAATTAAAGTGGGTCTTACAGAATGGAATAAAAATACCATTACTTGCAGCCAAAAAACCCCAGAAGAAAAACACTGTAATCAGCGTATATAATGCTGAGGCATAATTTTTTTGTGAATTGTTATCCATATCTAATTTTGTATGTTTTAAATAATTATCTAACATAAATTAATTTTCTCATATCTCTAAGTTTTAAATGTTTTTATCATTGATACAATAAAATACTTTGATTTTAGGTTAATTTGCAATTCAATAAATGAATAAAAATTCGGAATGATAGAATCGATCATCTCAGGAATTAGTTTGGGATTTGTACTTTCTTTTTTAACAGGGCCAGTTTTTTTTGCGCTGATTAAAACCAGCATTGAAAAAGGCTTCAGCGCAGGAATCTCCTTAGCAGCAGGCGTTGTAGTTTGTGATGTATTTTATGTAGCTCTCACCATTTATGGCACTTCCTTTCTGGCCTTAGAGAACATTTACAGGATGCAGATAGGAATAGCCGGCAGTATTATCTTATTCAGCGTCGGAATTTATTATCTCTTTAAAAAAGTTAAGGTCAATTATGAGCAAAATACCTCGAAAAAACATTATACGGGTTATTTTCTCAAGGGCTTTTTTATGTGTATTTTTAATCCGGCAATACTGCTCTATTGGTTGAGTGTTACGAGTGGAGTAATTTCAATGTCGGGAGAAATAAAACCTGTTGACATCCTTCCATTTTACGGTTCAATATTGATCACACAATTTAGCTTGGATGTGCTAAAAGCATATTATGCAAATAAATTAAGGTATAAGATCAAAGAAAAGACGATTGCTAATCTCAATAAAATTGCAGGAGTTCTTATCCTGATATTTGCCGCAAGAATAATCTACAACCTGCTTAGCGGACATTCCCTGATTTAGTTCCAAAAGGGCCCGATTAGTAATCAAATAAGGTCAGAATTCAAAGAAAAAATCAAAATTTGAACAAAGCATACTAGTGAAATTAATAATTTCAATTTATATGCTTCAATTTTCAATTAATTTAGTAAGCCCTTTGATTCTTTCCTTCCACCCAATTCATGAAAGCTTTATTCACCACCCTATTCCCACCCGGTGTTGGGTAGTTGCCAGAGAAATACCAATCGCCCAAATGAGATGGAATCGCTTTATGGAGATTGTCAAGAGTCTGATAGATAACTTTTACTTCAGCTTTTATATCTTTTGGAGTGATGATCTGTGCAATCCTATCTGAAATTTCCTGATCTGTAAACTGGCTGTATATTTCCTGAACATAATTTTTTACCTGTTTATTCCCTAATTTTTCTGATTCAATACAATTGCTATACACACGTTCAATTACATCTTCTCTTCCGGTTTCTCTCAACAATGATATGGTCGCTTCAAATGCAACAAACTCTCCCATTCTTGACATATCTATCCCATAACAATCCGGATACCTGATCTGTGGGGCAGAAGAAACTACAATAATCTTTTTAGGGCCTAAACGGTCAAGGATCTTTAGAATACTTTGTTTAAGGGTAGTTCCTCTAACAATCGAATCGTCAAGAATGACCAGATTATCTTCACCTCTGTTGATCAGTCCATAGGTTGTATCATAAACATGAGCAACCATATCCTGCCTATCAGCATCCTGGGTAATAAACGTTCTAAGCTTAACATCCTTTATTGCAATTTTTTCTATTCTGGCATTCAGGTTCAATACATCTTCAAGTTCAGAATCAGATATTTTATCGGCTCTATTCAATAAAGTATCTTTTTGAAAATCTCTTAAATATTTATGAACACCTTCAACCATCCCATAGAAAGCTACTTCTGCTGTATTGGGAATATAGGAAAATACCGTGTTTTTAAGATCATCCTCGATGGCATTGAATATCTGTGGGCAAAGATAGAGTCCGAGTTGCTTTCGTTCCTTATAAATAGAGGCATCACTTCCTCTTGAGAAATAGATTCTCTCAAATGAGCATGATTTTTGTTCTTCAGGTTCTCTAAACTGCTCTTCAGTTACCTTTCCATTCTTTTTAATGATAAGGGCATAACCAGGTTTAATTTCCTTTACTGATTCTAAAGGAACATTAAATGCAGTTTGTATGGCTGGCCGCTCAGAAGTAACGATTACAATTTCATCGTCATGATAGTAAAATGCGGGCCTGATTCCTACAGGATCACGCATTACAAAGGCATCACCGTGACCAAAAATACCGCTAATTGTATAACCACCATCCCAGGTCTTAGCAGAACGTCGCAGGATCGAAGCTACATCAATATGTTCTGCAATCTGGTGGCTGATCTCCTCATTAGAGAAGCCTTCATCTTTGTATTTATCAAACAATAACTGGTTCTCATCGTCTAGGAAGTGTCCAATCTTTTCAAGAACCGTTACAGTATCTGTTCTTTCTTTAGGATGCTGACCCAATTCAAACAACTGTTCCAGAAGTTCATCAACATTGGTCATATTAAAATTACCACTTACTACCAAGTTTCTGGTCATCCAGTTATTCTGGCGTAAAAAGGGGTGACAACTTTCAATACTATTTTTGCCATGAGTACCATAGCGCAAATGACCCATGAGTACTTCGCCAGTAAAGCTGATATTCTCCTTCAGCCAATCCGTATCCTGAAGAAGTTCAGGGCTTTCTTTATGAACATCGGCAAACTTTTTTTGAACATACTCAAAGATCTCTGCAATCGCATTCGCTCCCATTGCCCGATGCCGACTTATATAACGTTTACCGGGCTGTACATCTAATTTAATAGTTGCAATACCAGCTCCATCCTGCCCTCTGTTATGCTGTTTTTCCATCAGCAAATACAATTTATTCAACCCGTACAGGGCGGTACCGTATTTTTCCTGATAATAAGATAAAGGCTTTAAAAGACGGATAAGTGCGATTCCGCACTCATGTTTGATCTGGTCACTCATAAGTAGTTCTGAGATTGCAAAAGTAGATATTTAATCCCTAAGAAGCCAAGGAAAAAATGCTGAAAATGATCAGCCGATCGTAGTAATTCAAAAGAAGTATACACAGGCTTCAGAATCAAAGGAATTGTTGAATTAGTGAAGGAAAAACTAGTAGAAGAAGTAATAAAAATGCCATAAACATACTGAGATAAGCTTTGGCCGTATGACCAATTTTTACATCAGAACTAATTGATTCTTTCAAATATGCATTTAAAGGAATTTTAAAATAGTAGAATAAAGATACCAGGGTACTGATCGCTGCCAGTAGGATCATAACCAAAATTATCAATGAACCCGATGAGTTATAAGCATCTAATGCAGTTGAGAATACTAAAAACTTTGCGGTAAATCCGACGGTAGGTGGTAAACCTGTTAGGGAAACCAAAACAAATACAAAACAAACCATTAACACAGTAAATTGCCGGCCAAGCCCCCTGTAGTCTTCCAGATTTTGTTTCCCGGTTTGTTCTTCAATCTCATCTACAATTAAAAACGCTGCCATATTCATGATCACATAAATAAACATGTAAAAAATAAGTGCATTATATCCCTGACCAGGGGCTACAAACAGAGCCATAAACATAAAACCTGTATGCCCTATTGACGAATAAGCAAGCATACGTTTTATATTATTTTGCCAAATTGCAGCAAAGTTTCCAAGCACCATACTTGCAATAGCTATTGAAGCTACTATTAATTTGATGTCTAAAAATGCATGATCAAGTGCATTAATTAACACAATAAACTTAATTAGAAGGGCAAAGCCAGCAATTTTTGGAGCTGTAGACAGAAAAGCAGTGACTGGAGTTGGTGCTCCTTCATAAACATCGGGTGCCCAGAAATGAAGTGGAACAACAGATAATTTAAACGCGACTCCAACCAGCACCATGGTCAAGGAAACGCCTAAAGCCATAGGCGGGATAGTATTTAATCCGGAAATAAAGGTAGGATCATTCAAATATAAGCTACCTGTAAATCCATATAACAGCGATATCCCATAAAGCATAATAGCAGAGCATACTGCACCAAATAAAGCATATTTCATAGATGCCTCACTTTGTTTTTGATCACGCGAAATATAGCCAACCATTAAATAAGATCCCAAAGACACCATCTCTAAAGACATAAATACCATCAGTAAATTAGCTGAAATGGCCATTAAATTCATACCAAGATGAACAGCAAGGAGAATAGCATAAAGATCACCTGTACCTTTTTCATGAAGTAGCAGAGAACGATTATACCTGATAAACAAAACAAACAACAAACTGACCAGGCAAAAAAGAATCTTAAAGAGAATGGAAAGATGATCCATAATCACCATTCCGCCAAATAAAGGCATATTTTCTACATTCAGGAATGCAAAACTTTGAACCATTACAATCAATACAACACCGATTGTTAAACCAAAACTTAACTGAGAAAACCGTTTAGATAAAAAAAGGTCTGACAAAATCACCAAAAGGAATCCAAGCACTAAAGTTGCCTCAGACTGAAAATACCTTAAGCTTGCAATCGTATCATTAATTGAGGAAGATATTAACGGTAAATATTCGTTCATGATCCGGAAATTAATTGAACAAAGGCTACAACAGAAGCATTCATTTTATCAAATAACAAAGAAGGAAAAATCCCGAGTGCTAAAGCCAATGCTACCAGAGGTATTAATGCTAATTTTTCACGTGCATTAATATCACTAAGTTTGGAGAGCCAATCCGCAGCTCCTTTTAAGCGTGGCTGCCCAAAGAACATACGCTGTAAAGTCCAGAGAAAATAGGTAGCACTCAACAGAATTCCTATTGAAGCCACTACAGACATCCAGCGAGGAATAAGTCCATTTACCTGCTCAGAAGTAAAGGCGCCAATTAAAGTAAAGGCTTCGGCCATAAATGCAGAAAAACCAGGTAAACCCAGGGATGCGAAAAAAGCAACGATGACAAAGGCTGTAAACTGAGGCATGATTTCTGCCAATCCGCTGAAATTTGCAATCTCCCGATCTTTTACACGCTCATAAATCATTCCTACCAAGAAGAATAGCATAGCCGATAAACCACCGTGACTGATCATTTGAAGCATGGCACCACTTACACCCTCGATTGTTGAAGATGCAATTCCAAGCAGTACAAATCCCATATGTGATACAGAAGAGTAAGCAATCAGTCGCTTAAGATCTGTTTGAGCAAGCGCATTTAATGCACCATAAATTATGGAAATGACACCAATTAGACCAATCCACCAAGCAGATAGCATCGCTGAGTCAGGAAAAATACTGTAGCAAACTCTGATGATACCATAACCACCAACCTTTAGTAGTAAGCCTGCAAGAATAATTGAAACAGGTGTTGGAGCTTCGACGTGCGCATCAGGCAACCAGGTATGCAGTGGTACTATTGGCACTTTGATTGCAAATGCAACAAACAAAACAATGAAAGCAAGTAATCGAGCTGAAATACCAAACAAGTTTTTTGCAGCTATAGCTGAAAAAATAGATCCATCAGCATAATTGGCAGGGTCCATCATCAAGATCATATTAAAGGTATGATTACCTGTTGCAGGGTTAATAACAGAAAAATATAAACCTATAATAACCAGCAGCATAAACACAGAACCAAATAATGTGTATAAAAAGAACTTAATAGCTGCATATTCTCTTCTAATACCACCCCAAATTCCAATCAGAAAATAAAGTGGCAAAAGCATTAATTCATAGAAAATATAAAACAGGAAAAAATCCAATGCACAAAAAACACCAATTACGGCAGTGTTCAATAATAGAAATAGTGAAAAGTATGCTTTAAGCTTAGTTTTAATTTCCCAAGACGCCAGGGTTGCTACAAAAGTAACAAGGGCAGACAAGATCAAAAATGGCATAGACAAGCCATCGATACCCAAGAAATAATCAATTTCAAGGTTACCAATATTGCCCAGATTTAAACGAATCCATGGAAGTTTTTCAAGCAATTGGTATTGAGATTCTTTATTAATACCGGCAGCAAATGCGAAGCTATTAAATTTTAAATAAATAAACAGACTCAATACAAATTGAATCACACTTACTCCCAGAGTAATGTATTTAAAGTGTTGCTGGAATCGGGATGGCAAGACCAAAATGAACAATGCGGCAATAAGCGGCAAAAAAATCAGTAGTGATAACATGGTTAATTGCCTCCTTCCGAAATCCGCATAGCGGTGTTGAATGATTTGATTAAGATCATATAAAATAAGTTAGTATAAAAAATGAGAGCACCACCAACAGCATTGATATAAGATAATGCTGTAATTTACCGGTCTGAAAATTGCGTGAAAAATGTCCGATCCATTTTGCACATGTTCCTAATGCATTAACAAAGCCATCAACCAGAATTCTGTCGCACCAATGGGAAATTGCTGATAAAATGCTGATCAATGTCACAGATTTCAATACCAGGGCATCAATAATGTTCCTGTCAAACCAATAGCATACATTTGAAAATTTTTCAACTGGCACAGTAAATAAATATCTGTAAAGTTCATTCAGATACCATTCCTGAATAAAAAACCGATGAAAAATATTTTTTTCAGATATGGACATACCATCATTCTTTACATAAATTTTATACGCTGTAAAAATCAGTACTGCAGTTCCAATATTTAGAATCAGTGGTATGAGCCAATGGTAAAGGTTCACCTTTTGAAATAAATTAGACGAAAACCCATCCCAAAGCCATGAGCTTTCAAATGAAAACGGATTAAAGGAAAAAGCAAAAAATAAACAGAAAAAAGAAAGGATCACTAATACATATGACATTTGCTTTGGCGCATCCTGAATTTGATTAGCCTGTTCCATACTCATTCGTTTTGGTGTCGAAAAAAATACTTTAAAAACTAATCTACTAATATAAAAAACAGTAAGCCAGCTTGTTATAACCATTATGTATGGTATCATTGTGTATATTCCATCTCTTGATCCGGCCCATTCAAAAGCGTTAATAAGAATAGCATCCTTTGATAAATAGCCTGAGCTAAGGGGTAAACCAATAAGAGCAGATGAGGCCAAGCACATCCCAATAAAAGTAATTGGCATCCCTTTTTTAAGTCCACCCATTATCCGAATATCTTGGTTATCGAAATCAAGGCTATGCTCATCACGATAGTGATGAAGCTGATGAATAACAGAACCAGCAGCAAGAAAAAGCAAACATTTAAAAAAAGCATGTGTCGCTAAGTGAAAAATACTCTCAGAATATGCACCTATTCCCAAGGCCATGACCATAAATCCAAGCTGAGAAATAGTTGAATAAGCCAGAATTCGTTTAATATCATTTTGAGATAATGCAATAGTTGCGGCCATGAATGCAGTAAATGCGCCTATACAAACCATAGTATTCAATACAAAAGGATCAAAAACAGGATAGACCCTAGCGATTAAGAAAACGCCGGCAGCAACCATTGTAGCAGCATGGATTAACGAGGAAACAGAAGTTGGTCCCTCCATAGCATCAGGTAGCCAGGTATGTAGTGGAAACTGGGCAGATTTTGCCATAGCCCCAATAAAAAAGGCTAAACCCGCAATACTTAACCATACTTCAGGCATCTGCCGGGAAGCACTTATCCATAAACCTTTATCAACTAAGGATGTTTTCACGAGTCCCATATCACCGAAAAGCGCAGTAATATCAAGCGTGCGGAACTGGCTAAAAATGATTATTATTCCAATTAGGAAACCAATATCACCGATACGGTTCATTATAAAAGCTTTTTTGGCAGCCTGAGATGCAATTGGTCGGGTATACCAAAAACCTATCAACAGAAAGGAAGAAAACCCAACTAGTTCCCAGAACAAATAAATCAATAAAAGATTATCAGAAATAACCAGGCCAAGCATTGAAAAACAAAACAAGCCCAAATAAGCCCAATATCTATGAATATTAAGATCATCTTTCATGTATGTTCTAGAATAAATATGCACTAATACTGAGATACCTGAAACCAAGGTTATCATTAATACAGAAAGATTATTCAATAAAACACCGGCTTTAAATTCAATATCGCCAATTAAAAACCAGGGGATTTGGTAATGAATAGGTTGTTTATTCCAAATAAAGAAGAAAAGATAAACTGAAAGAATGAATGATATTGAGATATTAATAAGAGCAAGGTTAGCCCCCCTTCCTTTTCTACCAGCAAGAATTAACAGGAACGAAAATAATGGCAATAAAATCACTAACAGTGAAATTAAACCAACAAATTCTGAAAATTCAATTTCTTGCATTTTAATCTTTCAGCTTATTAATTTTTGAGGGATCAATCGTTTTAAAATGTTTATAAACATTTAAAATAATTGCCAGTGCTACTGCAACACCTGCTGCTGCCAGTACGATTGCAAATAATGCAAAAAGCTGACCTCCACCATTTACTTTATCAAATTTGCCAAAAGCAACGAAATTTAATACAGCGGCATTGATCATGAACTCAATTCCTATCAAAATTTGAATAGCATTTTTTTTAGTTAATACGGCATATAATCCAATACAGAAAAGGCAGGCACTTATGATCAAAAAATGACTTAAAGGAATCATGTCTTCTTGTCCTTTCTAGCTAGATGTGCAGCCCCTATTAATGCCATCATGAGGAAAACAGACAAAACTTCAAATGGAAGCAGGTATCTAGTCATACTGAGTATACCAATGTTGTGAGTAGTATTATCTATTTCCTTTATATTAGTAGATGATTTGATCCAGTTTAATCCGGAAAAATCTATTTGTAAATTTAAACTGACCAAAATAAATAAAAATGCAAGGCAGATAAATATTCCGGTAAGTTGATAAAATTTAAAGCTTGTTTTAATGGGATGAAGAGAATTTAGCAATTCCTTATTTGAAAGCATAAATGCAAATAACATCAGAACCAGGACACCTCCAACATAAATTACTACTTGCGTAATAGCAATGAAATCTGCGAGCGCAAACACGTATAAGGCTGCTAAAGAAAAAAGAGCGACAAAAAACAAGAAAATACTTCTTACTAAATTTTGCATAGCCACAACCATTAATGCAGATGTCAGCAGTAATGCAGCAAAAAAGTAGAAGATCAGTTGTTCTGTATTCATATTTAATTTCCGGTGTTTTGTTGCAAAGCCAACTGTTTTGCAGCGAATCGTTCCGCATTTAATTGCTCTAATGCAAAACGCTTTTCATCAGCTTCAGCAGCTGTCATATCTGAAAATTTATAGGTCATTTCATTCAGGTCGATCATACTGCGATCGTATGTATCGGTCATTACAATGCATTCTGTAGGACAAACAACTGTACATAAACCACAGTACATACATTTTGCCATATCAATGTCGAATTTAGCGGCATACAATCTTTTGGTAGTACCGTCAGATGTTTTGCCAATAGCTTCAATTGACTTTATGCTTTCAATGTCAATACAATCTACAGGACAGATCTTTGCACAAAGGTCACATACAATACAATCATCCATTTCAACATCCAACTGATAACGACCTACCTCTGGTACAGGAAGTTTAACATGCGGATATTGAATAGTAGTTATCCCCGAATTTTGAGCAAAATAATTAGGGTCTGATATAGCCTTCACTTTTCTGCTTTCTGTTGCTGCAAAGAAATGCCCAAGCGTTAATTTTAACCCTTTAAAAACTGTTATAAAAACATTAAATACTTTCCTTATCATGCTACCAGGATTTACGGAACAAACCCGATTCCTATTAATTTTTATTAAAAATCAAAATCTTACATCATCGTTAATCGCCATATTCCAGAGATAAGCATACATAAAAATGCTAGAGGTGTTAACACTTTCCAGCATAAACTCATCAACTGATCTACCCTAAAACGTGGCAGGGTCCACCTAATCCATATTTGAATGGCTACAACGCTTAATGTTTTCAGGAGTATCCAAAAAATACCCCAACCTATTCCTGTTGTCCAATTTGCTAGTGAAACAGATCCTATATTAGGCAAAGGGCTGTTCCAGCCACCCAAAAAGAGTACCACACCTATCATTCCAACCAAAAACATCATAGAATATTCAGCTAAAAATATAAAGGCGAACCTCAAACCAGAATATTCTACATGAAAGCCACCAATCAATTCAGATTCCGCCTCAGGAATATCAAAGGGCGCACGATTACATTCAGCCAGAGAGGCAATAAAATAGATGATATAGGCAATTATAAGATGAGGAGCTTGAAAAACGTTCCATGAAAGTATGCCTCCAATAGCCTTAACATCCCAAATGCCCAGAAAATTTACAGCTTCTGAACTAAGTATTCCCTGCCTAATCGTTATCTCCTGGAGGTTTAAGGACTGAGAAATCATCACTACCGACAAAAGGGAAATACCGGCAGGAATTTCATATGACACCATCTGAGCTACTGAGCGCATTGATCCTAATAAAGCATATTTATTATTTGAACCCCAACCTGCCATTAAAATACCGAGCGTTTCTATGGATAATATAGCAAAAATGTAAAAAACTCCAAGGTTTAAGGATGCAGGAATAAGTCCAGGAGCCCATGGTAAAGTAGCAAATCCCAGGTATACCGAAACAAAAATGATTATCGGAGCAAGAATAAAAAGGATTTTATCGGCGGCTGTTGGAATAATAAATTCCTTTTGTAGCATTTTTAAAATATCGGCAAATGCTTGTAAAGAACCATACTTTCCATTTTCCATTGGTCCTAAACGATCCTGTATAAAAGCAGATATTTTTCGCTCAGAATAAAGTGCAAACAAGGTAAAAAGTGCAGTAAATGCAAATAATGCGCTTGCAACCAATACATATGTCAGATAGAAATTCAATTTATCGGGCTTATGTATGCAAACTTACATAATCTGCTTAAAAATGCAGTGCAAATCATATTTTTAAACTTAATCCCAAATTGGTTTATATGACAAATGTATCTTTTCACCAAAAAAAAGCTGGGTGCTACGGGCAAAAGATGGAGTATAATCAGAAATAAAGAACTGATGTTTCTTTGGAGGATCCTCATTGAGTAAATTAAGGCTTGTTAATTGATTTTTGAGATACTCTGCAACAATTTCAGCCGTGTTGATTATTTCTACTTTCCCATTATAAAATGAAGAAATCTCTGGCTTTATTAAAGGATAATGTGTACAAGCAAGAATTAAACTATCAATCCTTTTTAATTTTGAGGAAGACAGATAAGAATTAATGACAGTTTTACTGATATTATTATTGAAAAAACCTTCCTCTATCATTGGAGCCAATAAAGGAGTTGGCAGTGATGAAACCTGGATTGCCGGATCAATTGCTTTAAATTTTTTGGCATAAATATCAGAACGGATAGTTGATTTTGTACCAATCACCCCTATCCGGCCATGACTTCCCGATTTGACCATTTTATCGACCACAGGATCAATCACGTTAATAATTGGAACTTCATTGCCTAAAAAATGAAGTAATTCATGATAGGCATGCGCAGAGGCAGTATTACAAGCGATAAGGATCAACTTACAATTTTTATCGAGCAAAAATTTAGCAATCTTAAGGCTGTAAAATTTAATAGCTTCTGGCGATTTATCCCCATAGGGCATATGGGCGGTATCACCAAAGTAAATTATTTGCTCATTTGGCAATATCTTGCGGATCGCATTTGCTACCGTAAGGCCGCCGATTCCGGAATCAAAAATTCCAATGGGTAGTGCTGAACTCATGCTTCAAAAATAGGTTATTATTTTCATCCATCAACTTGAAGGGTATATATAATAGGCAAGCTATAAAATATTGGGCAAAAAAAAATGCGAAGCTTAAGCTTCGCATTTTTATTCAGTTATAGCTTATTTATTTTGCAGCAGGCGCAATTGCAATTCCAAGCTTTGTTTTAACCACATTGATCAAATCTTCACCACCGTCAAAATATACAACTCCAGGTTGTGAAACATCAAACACATAAGCGAAACCTTTTTCTTTTGCAACCAATTTAACTGCATCTTCAGCCTTTTTAAAAACTGGTGTATATAATTCAGTACGTTTGGTAGTTAATTCTTCCTGAGCCTTTTCCTGCGCTTCGGTAATACGTTTCTCTAGATCCTGAATAGTTGCTCCTAGGGTAGTCAATTCTTTTTCTAAAGTAGCTCTGTTAGCCTCACTTAATGTTTTGTATTTTTCTTCGTAAGTAGTAACCAATTTTTGGCGTTCTGCACCCATCAACTCTAAAGATGTTTGCTTTGCTTTTGCATAGGTCTGAAAACTGGCATCGGCTGTTTTCATTTCAGGCATAGCTTGTAAAAGATCAGCTGAATTGATGTGTCCAAATTTTTGCTGAGCATTTGCCGAATTAAATGCAAAGATCATTCCAACTGCAATTACTCCTATTTTTAATAAATTTTTCATTTTTTCTGTATTCTGTTTTTTGTTTATGATTAGTGATATATTATTTATTAGTTGTTCCTGGCTTATAACCAAGCTTAATTATTACATCATTACTTTTATCTAAACGCGGACTAGCATATAATAGCGTAATTTCGCTGTTTTTGTCAAATATCATATCCAATTGCTGGGCATCAGCAACTGCTTGTATAGATTTAGAAACACGATCCTGAATTGGTTTGATTAATTTAGTACGAACCTGAAAAAGTTCACCTTCAAATCCAAATTTCAACCGCTGAAATTCCTTTGCTTCCTTTTCTTTTTCTATTATTTCGTTTTCACGACTTTTACGCATTTCATCAGTAAGTAAAACCTGATCTGCTTGGTAAGCCTTAAACATTCCTTCAATACTAGCAAATTTAACATCTACCTCCTTCTGCCATTGTGCAGATAATGCATCAAGCTGCTTTTGTGAAGAATTATACTCCGGAATATGCTTCAGTATATAATCACTATCAACATATGCGAATCGTTGTGCATAACTTCCCAAACTTGAAAGAACTAATAATAATGCGATAATAACGATTTTTTTCATTTCTATATAATTGTTTATTGTATTAGGCTGAAAATTAATAATAGATTTTTAATTTAAGAACTAAAAAGCTTAAACTAATATCCATTAATATCAATTATTTGAAGCCTCCATTCATTGCTTGTGATATACTAAACGTAAAAGGATTTCTTCCATTATCTGGCACACCAGGTATTTTATCAAATGCAAAGCCATAATCAATACCAAGTAATCCAAAAATTGGCAAGAATACCCTGGCACCAATACCTGCAGTACGTCTTATATTGAAAGGTGCAAATTCTCTGAATGTATTCCAGGTATTACCACCTTCAGCAAATGCAAGAACAAAAATTGTTGCAGTCTGACTTGCAGTGATAGGATGACGCAGCTCTAGAACATATTTATTAAAGATCGGACTTCCTGAACCCTGGGCAATTGTTGGATTTGATCCGGCTGGAATAACTGCATTATTAGCATATCCACGCATAGCTATGATCTCAGAACCCTGAAGAAAATCGAATCCTTGCATACCATCACCACCAAGTTTAAATCGCTCAAAAGCCGACTGCCCAACTGCTTGATTATAGATTCCAAGAAATCCAAACTGAGCTTGTGCTTTCAAAATTAATTTACCATAAATTCTCTGAAACCATTGCGATTCAAATTTCCACTTGTGATACTCAGTAAAACGATACTTTTCTTTATCAGTAGCAACTGCATAATTCTTATTGTTTAACAAAGAGAATGGAGGAGTTGCTTGAACAGTTAACTTTAAATTTGAACCTGAAGTTGGGAATATTGGTGCATCTACTGAATTCCTACTAATTTCTTGTGTTAAGTTAAAGTTATAAGAGTTTCCGGTTGAAAAGATAAACTGATTATAATTCTTCAAGATATACTGTTGAAGATTGATTGAAGTATTAGCTTGAAAATAATCATCCGGCCATTTTAAACGCTTACCTAATGAAAAGGTTACACCATTTAATCGGATTTTTTGCTGATTAAAATCTATATTTCTAAGACCGTTAGATTGAAGTGATGTAAAAGCACTTATTCCAAAATAAATTGGTTTTTTACCTCCTAACCATGGCTCTGAAAATGAAAAACTATACGACTGGTAATATTTACCATTCGTTTGCCCTCTAATACTTAGTTTTTGTCCGTCACCCTTAGGCAATGGTTTCCAGGCACTCGTATTAAATATATTTCGTGCCGAGAAATTATTAAAAGTCAAACCTAGAGTACCCACTACGCGGCCGCCTCCAAAACCACCAGATAGTTCAATCTGATCAGAAGGCTTTTCAACTACATTATATTCAATATCTACAGTTCCCGAATTAGGATTTATATTAATCGGTTTAGGGTCAGTCTTTGTATCATCAAAATTTCCTAACTGTGCGATTTCACGAGTACTACGAACAATAAGTTCTTTTGAGAATTTCTGTCCCGGTTTAGTACGGATCTCTCTAAGAATAACCTTATCATTTGTCAACTCATTACCTTTTACCATTATTTTATTAATGGTGTATTGCGGACCTTCATACATCCTTATTTCAAGGTCAATTGTATCACCATAAACTTTAGTTTGAACTGGATCTACACTAAAGGTAAGATATCCATCATTCAGGTAAAGAGATGAAACATCATCACCTCCAGGGCTACTAGACAATTTTTTATCTAATTTTTTTTCGCTAAAAACTTCCCCTTTATTAATTGCAAGTATTGCATCCAATATTTTGGTTGAATATTTTGCATTTCCAGCCCAGGTTACATTTCCGAAATAATATTTAGGACCTTCGTAAAGATCAATCTTCACACCTATTGTACTTTTTCCTGAGCGATAAGTTGTATCCTTTATTATTTCTGCATCTCTATATCCTTTTTCCTGCATTTTGGCGATCATTTTTAGTTTGTCTTCATCATATTTATTCTGAAGAAACTTTCCTGAACCAAACACTTTATAGATAGCTTTCTCTTTAGTCTTTTTAAGATATTTTTTTAGCGTCTTATTTTTAAAATCCTTATTCCCCGTAAACAATACCTCACTTATTTTAACACGATCATTTTTCTCAACTTTAATATCGAGGATCAGGTTATTAGCCTCTGCTGTATCTTTTCGCTGGACGATTGCTAGATCAGTAAAAAGAAATCCTTTTTCAGTGAAATGCTTTTTAATGATATCTGTAGTAGTTTTTAATAAATTCTCATTAACAACTTTGCCAGTCTTATCATTCAACTTGTCATTCACATCACCTACCTCTCCTTTTTTTAATCCCAATAATTCAATCCTGGTTAAACGCGGACGCTCTATCACAGCGATCTCAAAAAAGATAGTATCAGATCTGATCTCAGCAATATTCAATTTTACATCATCAAAAAGACCCTGACCCCATAAGTTTTTAACTGCATTAGACGTGGCATCGCCCGGTACAGTTATCCTGTCGCCCTTGGTAAGTTTTGAAATAGTGATTAGAACATCCTTATCTAAAAATTGAGTACCGCTGACAATAGTACCTCCAATGACCATTTCCTTAGGATTAAGGTAGCTTAACTCATCATTAGAAGAAGTGGTCCTTGTAGGTGTTGGCGTTCCTGTTCTTCCAAACTGGGCCATTGCAGAAGTGCCAGATATTAGTAATATAAATAGAATAAAAATGCGGTTCATTTGGTGTATTTAACGGTACTAAAATAAGCTAATCGCTTGTTAAAAAGTGTTAAAAGTGAAATTAGTTCAATTGCTCACTGGTCATACCGAAGCGTCTTTCACGTTTCTGATAATCAACAACCGCTTCAAAAAGATCTTGCCTTCTGAAATCGGGCCATAATTTTGAAGTGAAATATAGTTCGGTGTAGGCTATTTGCCATAGCAAATAATTGCTAATTCTGTACTCCCCGCTTGTTCGAATCATAAGTTCAGGATCAGGCATATCTGCTGTAGTAAGGTGGTCAGCAAACATTTCTTCGGTAATATCTTCAGCTTTCAATTCCCCATCTCTAACCTTAACTGCAATTTTTTTCGCGGCTTCAGTAATTTCCCATCTTGAACTATAACTTAAGGCAAGTGTAAGTGTACAATTGGTGTTACCGGCGGTCTTTTTCATCGTATCCTGCAACTGCAGAAGGCATCTATCAGGAAGGGAATTCAAATTTCCAATAGCATTTAAACGAACCCCATTATCCATCAGCGTTTTGGTTTCTTTACTAATTGTGGAAACTAATAGCTCCATAAGTGCCATTACTTCAAGTTTAGGCCGATTCCAATTTTCAGTAGAAAATGCATAAAGAGTTAAATATTTAATTCCAAGTTCTACAGCACCCTCTACGGTATCCCGAACAGCCAAAACTCCATTTTGATGTCCAAAAACACGCAGTTTACCCTTCTCTTTAGCCCAACGGCCATTTCCGTCCATAATAATTGCCAAATGCTTAGGCAAACGGTCTTTATCTATCTGTTCAAGTAAACTCATTGACTCCTATTAACATTTAAATTAGGAACATTTAAAACAGAAAAATTGCCTGTTTTAAATTAAATTTTAATAATAAAGTTTAAAATTGTTCCAAATTTTGGAAATGCAAAGTTATGACTTAATTATGTTATTCTACTACATGAAATAAAAAGAGCCTGACTCCTAAAAATAAGCATAAAATTCAGTCAGACTAGCTAAAAAGGCTTAAAGTATTGAATGAAAATGCAAGTTCTTTTTGTATTTAATTTAAAGACAGATACCAAACCACTAAACTAGAAAGCAAAGCATTTATTAGACACAAAAGTATAGGTTAGGCTAATTCCGGCAAACATATATGTATCACGTGGCCTAAAATCTCCACGCTGATTTCCTGGAAGTCCTATTTTGGGAATCTCTGAGCGATCAGACAATTGTTGGGATATCGGACTTATCGGTGAAATCACAGTAAAATCTGGATATCTGCCGCTAATATCATCCAAATAGTCTGTAAAGGCTGTTCGATAACCAATTTCTCCAATCAGGTTTAAATTTCCCTTAATGTTGTATTTTACTCCGGAACCATATGGAACACTTAATGCATTATTTTTATATGCCACGGCTTCAGTCTGAACGGCAATTAGTTCTATTTCGTTTCCGTTATATTCTGTAAGCGGATTGAATGAGAATGCCCCAACACCCAGGAATAAATAGGGACTTACCTTTCGTGATCCATACCCGTATATATCACCACCAGCCAAATATTTAAATAGATTAAATTCAACCTGTAAAGAAAGCTCTGAAATTGGAGAATAAAAGTTGAGGTTTCTTTGTGTTTGGTATACGTTAGATGAATTAGCATCATTCCCCTGTAACCGCCCCTGCATAAAAGCGAGCTTTGCCGACCAATAACCATCAAAATTCCTTTTGATCTGTGCACCAAAAGCAAAATCAGTAAACTTCAAGGGCTTTACAGGATTGATGTCTCCCATATAACCAGAACTTCCTAAAAATCCGCCAGCTTCCCAAGTCTGCGCAGAAGCAAAAGTAAAGCCAAAAGAGAAAAGTGCAATAAGTATTAATCTACGCATTCAGTACAGTCTGGCATTAATAATTTCTAGTATCAATTCCCCAAAGTAATTTATTTCTTAACGTAGATAAATAATTTTCATTATTAAGCCTAATCAAATTTATTCCGAAATCAGCCTTTTTCACTTTTATTTTTATTGAAGTATCTATTACTTCAGTTCGTGAATCACAAGTTAAGAGGTATTTTGAGCTCCTTCCTTCAATTTCAAATGAAAGCACATTGGTGTCTGATAAAACTATAGGCCTTACATTCAGATTATGAGGAGAAATTGGAGTAACCACCATATTCCCGGAACCAGGGAACATAATTGGGCCTCCACAACTCAGAGAATAAGCCGTAGAACCTGTTGGTGTAGCAACGATCAGTCCATCTGCCCAATAAGAGTTCAAAAAATCACCATTTAAATACGCATGAACAATCATCATTGCTGAAGTATCACGCTTATGAATAGTCACATCATTCAGCGCAAAATTTTCATTCCCAAATAAATTCAGTTCAGATTCAATACAAAGCTGAACACGTTTATCAAGTGTATACTCTTTATTGATCAGACTATTAATTGCAGATGATATATCATCTTTATTAATACTTGCTAAAAATCCAAGCCTGCCAAAGTTAATACCAATCACAGGAATATTAGAATCACGTATCAGGGTAACCGTATCGAGTAATGTCCCATCCCCTCCGAGGCTAATCATGACATCAACATCAGATAACATCAGGTCCTGGTAATTCCTGTAGATCTGGAACTTCTTAGGAAAGAAAATTTTCCCAGATATGAATTGATTATATTTATCATGGACAAGCGTTTCTATATTTTGCTCCGCAAGAATATTGAAAATCTGTTGAACATGCGGCAATACAGTATTATTGAATTGCCTACCGTAAATTGCAATTTTCATATTGATTTATTAAATATCAAGGTAATTCATAAGTTGATCATATCTATCAGAAGTACCATCGTCAGATTTTGAATCATTGAAGGTGGCCTTTACATGATAATCATACCTTAGAAATGATGCTATTATAGATGATATCTCGGTTCGATTGAGCTTGAGAGTGATTTCAAGTCTTGTCGAATCAGGAAAAGACTTAACAAAAGAACTAAGTATTTGTGCATTGTCGGATTCTACAATCTGAGCAATATGGGATAAAGAATTATTTCTATTGTCAACCTCTAAAACAATAATGCCACCGGGATCTTTTGCTGATGTAACTGTAGCTAAGTGCTCAATAATTGCATTAATTGAAATTGATCCCTTATAATTCCTATTCGAATCAAGAACAGGAACAAGACTTAATTTCTGTTCAAAAAATATACGAATCACGTCATAAATATGCTGCCCTTCAGATACAAAAGGCCTGTAAAGAGATAAAATAAGTTGGCCAGCGAGGAGTGAATGATCATGCACATCCAGTAAGTCGAAGTCAGAAATAAGTCCGATATATTGGTTATCATCAACAAGTGGAAGATGATTTACACGAAACTCAGCCATCCTGTCAATAATTTTCTGGATAGAATCAGTACTTCTGACCGGTGGAATGGCATCAGATATCAGTTCATGTGCATACATAGGACAAGTCTAATAAATGCGATCTAAAAACTTTTTTAAATGGACATTAAATTCAATTGGTCGTTCCATCATTGGAGCATGTCCGCATTTATCTATCCAATTTAATTCAGAATCGGGTAGAAGCTGATGAAATTCAAAAGCAACTTCTGGTGGCGTAATTTTATCGTCCCTACCCCATATTAAGCAAACAGGAACTTTTATCATATAAATATCCTTAGACATATTATGTCTGATTGCAGACTTAGCCAATGCCAATATCTTGACTACTTTAATCCTTTCATTAACTATCTGGTAAACCTCATCTACAAGCTCTTTAGTAGCAGTTGCAGGATCATAAAATGTAAATTCAACTTTTTCTTTTATAAAATCATAACTTTCACGACGCGGAAAAGAGCCTCCAAATGCATTTTCATATAGCCCAGAGCTTCCAGTCAAAACAAGAGATTTCACTTCTTCGGGATGACTTAAGGTGTATATCAATCCAACATGACCTCCAAGCGAATTACCTATAACAGTGAAATTCTTTAGCTTTTTATATTTAACAAATTTATGAATAAATTTTGCCAAAGATTTAACCCCAGTTGTGAGGATTGGAAAATCATATAAGGGCAATAATGGAATGATCACTCTGTAATCTTTTTTAAAATCATTCACCACATCAGTCCAGTTACTAAGTGCTCCCATTAAGCCATGAAGCAATATAAGCACCTCGCCCTCACCCTCATCAATATATTTAAAACCGTTTTCTTCTTTTATCGAGAACTCCATAGAAATGTTAAGTACATTTATCGTTTTACATGCTAAGATATAAGTCTGAATCTTAAATCAATATAAAAACTTAATTTAATGCTGAAAAATAAGCTTTAGAAATCAAAAACAGATTTTTTTAATTACCCAAGAAGCTCCTTAACTACTTCCGAAATGGTTTTTCCGTCAGCCTTACCAGACAATTCCTTGTTTACAATACCCATTAACTTTCCCATATCTTTCATCGTGGTAGCACCTGTACGGAAAATAGCATCTTTAATATGTGAAGTTATTGCAACTCTATCCATTTGTTGTGGTAGATAAGCTTCAATAACCTGCAATTCCTCATTTTCAATCTGATATAGATCTGGGCGATTTTGTGCCTGATAGATCTCAGCAGACTCTTTGCGTTGTTTAACAAGCTTCTGAAGAACCTTGACCTCTATTTCTTCGGATATGCCTTCTTCTGCGCCTTTTTCTGTTTTTGCAAGAAGCAATGCAGCTTTGATGGCTCTTAGCCCCCGAAGACGTACACTGTCTTTACTCAGCATAGCAGATTTTATATTCTGATCAATAGTTTGTTGAAGAGACATAGCCTAAATTGGTTAAATAATTGATTCAAAAATTTTTCAAAATTACACAATCCTGATTAGTTGAAGTTAAATATTAAAAAAATACACTAATCATAGGTTTAATTTTGGATTATTCCCTTAAAAGGTGTGAAGTGCTTGCCTGAGCAGTGGGCATTATCAGCAAATCATTAATATTTACATGAGCAGGACGGGAAGCAATAAACCAGATTGTTTCAGCAATATCTTGAGCATGCAAAGGCTCATACCCATCATAAACTTTTTTAGCTCGATCTTTGTCTCCTTTAAATCTAACTTCAGAAAATTCTGTATCAACCGCACCGGGATGTATAGCGGTAACCTTTATTTTATGGGGTAAAAGATCAATACGCATAGCCTTATTTAAAGAGTCTACAGCATGTTTTGTAGCGCAATATACATTCCCATTTAAATAGGTTTCTTTACCTGCAATAGATCCGATGTTAATGATATGACCAGATCCGTGCTGTATCATCCAGTTGGATACAACTTTGGTAACATATAAAAGTCCTTTGATATTTGTATCAATCATTACCTCCCAGTCTGTGGTACTTCCAGAATTAATTGGATCCATCCCCAGAGAAAGTCCTGCATTATTAATGAGTAAATCTACTTTCTTCCAATCGGAAGATAAAGTTTCAAGCTTTTCAACTTCCTCCTTATTCCTCACATCCATAGTAAGAATATTGACACGGATACCATATTCTGAAACGAGTCGCTCCGCCAGGGCATCTAAACGATCTTTTCTGCGTCCTGTGAGAATAAGATCATAATTTTGCTGTGCAAAAAGACTTGCACAAGCCTCGCCAATTCCGGCAGTGGCTCCGGTTATTAATGCTATTTTAGACATAATGATTATAAAATTCGAAATTAATCAATTCTTGCGGAATGCTATTCAAAAAACAAGCTGAACTGAATATTCTTCGCAAAAAGCTTGTTAATTGGTGCCGTATATGGATTTTCTAATCTATCACTATCCTTCAACACGCTTTTTCTAGATTGTGAAAATTTGATTTCAGGTGACAATTTGAAAAACTCAAAATATAGGTCTAAACCTAAACCTGCTTCATACCAAACCGTATTTTTAAGATTCTTCAGATATTTTGCTTCAGGACTTAAAGCTATATCATTCGTTTTCTTTTTAGAGATTATATCCATGGAATATTTTGCTCCACCGATAATATAAGCCCTGAAATTCTTTCTTCTGTCTGATTTTAATTTTATTCCCAAAGGAAGATCAATAAGCGTTCCCTGTACTATTTTCTGCAACGAGAGGCTTGAATCTTCAAACTCATAGTTCACGATGGCATCTGTAAAAACCATTCCCGGGGTAAATCGTAAATTCGCATTATTACCAAGCATGTAATCAGAAACAAAGCCCAAGCTAAAACCTGGTGTAACAGGAGAACTTAAGCTTCGGAGCTGGCTGTTTATCATGGGTAACCCACTGAATGGATCTATGAAAGGTCCTTTCCAATTTTCAATTTTTTCAATTTTATACTCAGATGATATGTATTGAAACTTAAACCCAAAGTGCAATTGTTCACCATCTACACCTCCGCCCCAGGCTTCCTGTGCAATTAATTTGTTAAAATTAAAAAGGAAAAGTATACACAGAAGTACAAGTTTCTTCATTTAGAACCGATATAAATGGAACAGATTCCAAACGTTAAGGGGCGGAATTTAGTATTAAGAAAACCAACTTTTTGCATGAGAGAATTGAATTTTTCACTATCAGGAAATGCCGCGACAGATTCAGGTAGGTAGGTATAGGCACTGCTATCCTTAGAGAACATCCTACCAATAGTAGGAGTTACAAATTTAAAATAAAAATTATAGGCCTGCTTAACAGGAAATACCTTTGGTTTTGAAAATTCCAAAATTACAGCTTTACCTCCAGGTTTTAATACCCTGAGCATATCACTTAGGCCTTTTTCAAGATTTTCGAAATTACGAACACCGAACGCCACGGTCACCGCATCAAAAGTGTCTTTTTCAAAAAGTAGTTTTTCAGAATCACCCAAGCGAACTTCGAATTTATCCTGCATGTTTCTTTTCAGAATCTTCTCTCTGGCAATACTCAGCATGCCATCTGAAATATCTATTCCAATAACTTTCTCAGGATTAAGAGTCTGAATTGCCTCAAAAGCAAGATCACCAGTGCCTGTAGCCACATCCAATATGTATGCGGGTTTATCTTTAATAAGCTCCTTGATTGCCATCTTCCTCCAAATCATATCAATACCGAGTGATAAAAAATGGTTCAAGAAATCATAAGTTCCAGAGATATTATTAAACATATTTGCTACCTGCTCTTTCTTGGTAGCATCCGAATCCTGATAAGGGCGTACAGTTTTAGACATACGCAAAGATAATGGATTAAGCATTGAGATAATGAAGCTATTATTCCTTTTCGAAACAATTGGAATAAAAATGACCCTTAATAGATTGAATTAAAGATTCAATCTTAAAACATTGCGGTCAATATTCTACCTTTGTAAAATGATCATCAAAAGCGCAGAATTTCAATGCAGTAATACCAGGACTGATAAATTACCCCCTCCTGAATTACCAGAATATGCCTTTATTGGCCGATCAAACGTAGGAAAATCTTCTTTGATCAACATGCTTGTTCAGAAAAAGGGGCTTGCAAAAACCTCTCAAACACCAGGTAAAACCCAGCTAATCAATCATTTTTTAATCAATGATAACTGGCAGCTTGTAGATCTTCCAGGCTACGGATATGCTAAAACATCCAAAAGCAACCGAGGTGAATGGCAGAAATTCATCAGTTTTTACCTCAGAAATCGTGAAAATCTACAATGTGTATTTGTTTTAGTCGATAGCCGGCTTGATCCTCAGAAGATCGATATAGAGTTCTGTTCCTGGCTTGGAGAGAACGGCCTTCCCTTCCAGCTGATTTTCACAAAAGCAGATAAGCAATCACATGTTAAGTCGGATCAGAATGTTGCGAAATTCAGAAAATCATTATTAGAAATATTTGAAGAAGTGCCCATGCATTACATTACTTCGGCAGAAAATCAGCAGGGACGCGATGAAATTCTGAATTTTATCAATGAGCTAAATAAGTCATTTACCCGCTAAATCAATTCAATAGTTGGCTTTTAAACTGATTATTTATTTTGCTTAATGGCTCAATTAAATACAAAATTGTAAATGAAAAAATATTTTTCCCTGGTATTATTTGCCCACACAATTTTTGCAATGCCTTTTGCTTTTATTGGTTTTTTTCTTGCCATCTCAGTAACCGGACAAGAGTTTAACTGGCTAAAGCTTTTGCTGATGATTTTGTGCATGATCTTTGCAAGAAATGCAGCAATGGCATTTAACAGGTACTTAGATAGAGGAATTGATTCACAAAACCCAAGAACAGCTATACGTGATATACCTTCAGGTAAGATCAGTTCAAATGAAGCATTGATATTCACTATTGCAAACAGTATACTTTTTATACTGACCACCTTACTCATCAATAAACTTTGTTTTTCCCTTTCTCCAGTTGCACTTGCAGTTGTACTTGGGTATAGTTATACCAAAAAATTTACTCCGCTATGCCATCTTATTCTGGGCCTGGGTCTTGCCTTGGCACCTATAGGAGCTTATTTAGTAGTAGCTGGAGAATTTGCAATGCTTCCTCTTTATTTTTCTCTGGCCGTTTTATTTTGGGTTAGCGGATTTGATATTATTTATGCACTTCAGGACGAAGAATTTGACAGGAAAAACAATCTAAACTCTATTCCTGCCTGGCTAGGAAAGAAAAAAGCATTGAATGTTTCATCTGTATTTCACGTTCTTGCTGTAATATTCGTGACGATGCCCTATATCGTTTCGAGCTTTTCGTGGTTCTATCTGGCAGGGATATTATTCTTTATTATTTTACTGATCTATCAGCATCAATTGGTAAAACCAAATGACCTTTCAAAAGTGAACCGTGCTTTTTTCACAACCAATGGCATTGCATCAGTTGTATTTGCTGTCTTCTTTTTACTTGATGCTTACCTGAGAAATCAAATTTAATATGAACAACCTTAATATCTCCAAAAAACCAAGAACCTATATCCCTGAAATTCTTAACATTGATTGGATTAGCCTTGAACCTATATTCAACGAATTACTGTCTCGAAACATTAGCTCTGTTGCAGAGCTTGAAAAATGGCTTGTAGATAGGAGTGAAATTGAAGCAGCCCTCGAAGAAGATTTTGCATGGCGCTATATTCGTATGACTTGTGATACTACAGACGAAACGCTTTTGAAGGATTTTCAATTTTTTGCAACTGAAATCGAGCCTAAGATTGCTCCAATCAATAATCAATTAAATAAGAAATTTGTTGACAGTCCGTATTCTGAAAAATTAGATAAAGAAAGATACTTTGTTTACACGCGTGGCATTAAAAAAGCGCTTGAGCTATTCCAAGAGGAAAACATCGCATTAATGACTCAAATTCAGGTTGAGCAGCAAAAGTATCAAGGAATCACTGGTTCAATGTCTGTAAAACTTGGCGAAAAGGAATACACGTTGGAACAAGCTGCAGTCTTTTTAAAAGACACAGACCGCAAAGTAAGGCAGAATGCCTGGGAAGCCATAACTGCCCGTAGATTACAAGACAAAGATAAGCTGGATGAATTATTCAATAGCCTGTTAAAGCTTCGGCATCAGGTAGCCCTAAATGCAGGATTCGAAAACTTCAGAGATTATATGTTCCAGTCATTGGGTCGCTTTGACTATACCCCGACCGACTGTTATAAATTTCATGAAGCTATTGAAAAAGAAATCGTCCCTATATTAAGAAATCAGGCAGAAAGTCGTCGCAAGGCTTTAGGATTACTTGAATTAAAGCCATGGGACATGGAGGTCGACGTTTCGGGAAAACCAGCACTAAAGCCATTTAAAAACGGTGAAGAGCTCATTGAGAAATCAATCAAGTGCTTTCATGGTTTAAGCCCTTACATTGGCCAAAGGCTTGAAATAATGAAAGCTAATGGTTTATTTGATGTAGATAGCCGTAAAGGAAAAGCTCCGGGCGGTTATAACTATCCATTGGCCGAAAGCGGAGCGCCTTTTATTTTCATGAATTCTGCTGGCACCTTCAGAGATCTGACAACAATGGTTCATGAAGGAGGCCATGCTATTCATACATTCATCACCTCAGACCTTGAATTAAACGATTTCAAGCATACGCCATCTGAAGTAGCCGAGCTTGCTTCTATGAGTATGGAACTGATCTCGATGGATCATTGGGATGTATATTTTGATAATCCGGAAGAATTAAAAAGAGCTAAGAAAGATCAACTAAAAGATGTGCTTAAAACTCTTCCATGGGTTGCCGTTGTTGACCAGTTTCAGCACTGGATATACACCAACCCTGAACATACGAGTGAACAAAGAGCGCAAGCCTGGAAAAATATATTCGAACCCTTCGGAAATAATTTTGCCGACTGGTCTGAACATTCATTTTCACTTGAAAACCTCTGGCAAAAACAACTTCATATTTTTGAAGTTCCATTTTACTATATTGAATATGGAATTGCTCAACTAGGAGCAATTGCAGTTTGGAAAAACTATAAAAATGATCCTGAAACAGGACTTTCAAAGTATCTGGATGCATTAAAGCTTGGTTATACAAAGACTATAAAAGAGATCTATGAAACTGCCGGGATTGAATTCAACTTTAGTGCTACTTATGTAAAAGAACTCGCTGATTTCATTAAAAGTGAATTACAAAAGCTAGATTAATTCTAACATTTTATAAGCCCAAGCTATATAAAAATAGTGTAGAGGCAGATTATCGATTCTGATCTATACAATAAAAATTGAACGACCTAATTTTCATAAAGTACTATCTCATAAGCATAATCAGTATTTAAAGCTTGATTAAGAAAAAAATTATGGGTTTATCCAGGTTGAGCAAAAGTCAAGCTCAAAAAAATTCAGAGAAAAGCCTTAATGTGTAAATCAAGCTTTTCCAAACAACCAGCCATCTAACTTCTTAGAATGATACCATTCAGTATGCTCAAGCCAGTAAATTAGCTGCAAAGTCATTATCACTGCAATTAAAGACCCTGCAATAATATCTTCCATAAAATGCTGAGCCAGATAAACTCTTGAAAATGCCGTTAAAACTGCAAGAGGTATAAGAATCCAATGACTATACTTATAGGAGAGTATATAGGATAAAACAACAGCAAGAGTAAATGCTGAAGCGGTATGTCCGGATGGAAAACTATTCCATTCATGCATGGCATAACCATCAATGGTTCTTATTGGAGTCATGTTTTCAAAAAATTTAACAGGTCTTGGAGCGTTGAATAGTATTTTAAGAATCTGAACGGCCATAGAACTGTAAGCATAGGCAAGTGTCATAAGTAAAGCATAGCGATATTTAAAAAATAGCATCCCGCAAACAACCACGATGGTCATCCAGCCATCTCCAAGCAAGGTATTAAATTTGAAAAATTGATCGAAAAAAGGATTGTACTGACTGTTAATCCATAAAAAAAGTTCTGCTTTAGAAAATACAAGCATCAGAAAAAACCCTGTGATTATCACAATCAAGAAAGGAATCAAGAAATATCGCTGTTGAAAGAGGATTGCAGAGAGGCTTTTTTTCATTATTTAGCTTGAATGTGCTATCAAAACTAAATAATTTTTATGTTTGATTCTTAAACCATTCAATATTCAGAGGATATGTCTATAAACCTGTTTCGAAAAAAGTCGATTGAGCTGATAATGAAAGACCGGAAAGCAGGTTTTTCTGATGCTGAAATTGCGGCTGAAGGATTAAAACGGGTTCTTACTGTAAAAGACCTTACCTTAATGGGTATTGCAGCCGTTATTGGCGCCGGAATATTTTCAACTATTGGGAATGCAGCCTTTCAGGGCGGACCGGGGGTTAGTATTTTATTTATTATCACTGCAATTACCTGCGGTTTCTCGGCTTTATGTTATGCAGAATTTGCATCAAGAATTCCGGTTGCTGGTAGTGCCTATACCTATGCTTATGCATCTTTTGGTGAACTTATTGCCTGGATCATTGGCTGGGACCTTTTAATGGAATATGCAATTGGTAATATTGCGGTGGCCATTTCATGGAGTGAATACTTTACTAATTTGCTAGAAGGTTTCAATATCCATATTCCAGCATACCTAACCATGGATTACCTGACCGCATCAAAAGCCCATGCCGAAGTGATTGCGGCCGGAGCAGAGCTAAGCGGGATCAGCGAAAAAGCAAAATTTGCCGCCCAGGCTTGGGCTAATGCCCCCGGTTCTGGCAATTTTAAACTGATTGCCGATATACCTGCGCTTGGCATCGTATTTTTAATTACCTATCTGGTTTATATTGGAATCAAAGAGACCAAAAGAGCAACAAATGCAATGGTTATTTTGAAAGTTGCTGTAGTAATTGGTGTAATCATCCTGGGATTTTTCTATGTTAAACCAGCCAATTGGCATCCTTTTATGCCCAATGGTTTTGAAGGAATGATGAAAGGTGTTTCGGGAGTGTTCTTTGCCTACATTGGTTTTGATGCCATTTCAACTACCGCAGAAGAATGTAAAAATCCACA